>JAKSCW010000166.1 GCA_022360375.1 Balneolales bacterium | reverse complement strand
TTTGACAGCCCTGAGCACAAACGATGATTTTTAGCCTCTCTTTCTTATTTGGGAAGAGAGGTTTTTAGTTCACAGGATTGAACAACTTGCTCTATTACCTCTGTCCGGTTACATTCAAAGAAACAGTAATTGATGAGGTTTATCATGAAAACTATGACATGCAAACAACTTGGTGGCGCTTGCGATATGGAATTTCATGCCGAAACGTTTGAAGAAATGGCTTCCCTCAGCCAGCAACATGGGAAGGAGATGTTCCGGGAACAGGATGCAGCTCACCTGGAAGCTATGCAATCGATGAGTGAATTGATGAATGACCCTGAAGCTATGCAAAAGTGGATGGATAAGAAGCGTGCGCAGTTTGAAGCTATTCCTCATAGCTAGCATAGTGGGTTTTGAAGGCTTCTTTCCTTTCAGGTGGAATATATTTTTATCGATTGACAGTAAAGGATACATCCTTGATTAGAAAAATGACCCTGGTTAAATAAGTTTAATTGACCGGTGTTATATTTCGTGAATGTTGCATGTAAAAAAAGGCCAGATTCTTCAGCATAAAGGAGACATCCATACCAAAGTATATAAAGTGGTTTCGGGCTTGTTGCGCAGCTATTCCATCGACAAAAAAGGGAAGGAGCATATCTATTTATTTGGCCCTGAAGGATGGATAATTGCAGATGGAAACCCAGGTGATGTTCCATGCGATTTGTATATAGACGCAATTGAAGATTCGAAAGTACTCGTTTTTGATAAAAACCTGGGTGACCAGATCGACACAGAAAAATTGATTAAACGGGTGGCCGTTCTTCAGAAACGGGTTATAATGCTGATGAGTGCAACAGCACTTGAACGTTATGAACATTTCGTACATACATACCCCGAAATTATTGCCAGGGTGCCTCAAAAAATGATTGCTTCCTATTTAGGCATTACTCCGGAAGCTTTGAGCAAAGTAAAACGCGACCGGCTAAATTCTTAATCTAGATTAATGACAAATAGTGCATAGAGTGTGAGATTCCCGTATTAACTTTATCTCTGTTACTCTGAATACGGCACTCTGGATTATTCAGGGTTTATTAGCTTTTATATTCTTTATGGCTGGTTTTATAAAACTAGCCCGGCCAAAAAATGAATTAAAAGAAAAAATGGGAGACTGGGTCGATGCGGTTTCAAGCCCGGTTTTGAAATTAATTGGCTTGTTAGAGTTCCTTGGGGCTTTTGGACTGATTCTGCCAATGGCCTTAGACATTCTTCCCATACTTACTCCATTTGCTGCTATAGGCCTGGGGCTCACAATGGCAGTTGCACTTATTATTCATCTTCAAAGAAGGGAAAATGAGAAAGCGGGCGTGAATCTTGTTCTGTTTGTTTTCACTGTTTTTGTAGCTGTTGGCCGCTTCACTGTATCACCTGTAATCTAAACTTACCATTATGAAATACTCTGCACTTTTTAAAATAACTACCATACTCTGGATTGTTTGGGGCCTTGTTCACGTCTTTGCGGGCGTAATGACCATGAATTTTGTTATTAATAGCGAGATAGGATCTGCGGTAGCAGGCATAGCCGATGCTGTGAATCCTGATTTATTAGACATGGAGTACCATCCATCGGTAGGTGCCATACTTGGGCAACATGGGTTTAATCTCCTGTGGATCGGGGCGGTCACATTTATTTGTGCATTCTTTATTTGGAAAGGGAACAAAAATGCAGTTCTTTTGGCGGCTCTTACAGGAGGTTTGGCAGATTTAGGGTATTTTTTATTTCTTGATTTGGGTGGTTTTGTAAACTTTGTACCAGGCACAGTTATGACCCTGGTTTCATCTTCAGCAATTATTCTCAGTTTTTACGCCACCTTCAATCAACCCAAAACAAAAGAATAAATTTGACATACATGATTCATCCTCTTTTTTTACACTCCTGCAGATAACTAATTGGATGCGATGAGATTAAAAATTTTAACCGGATGCTTAATAATCTCTTCATTTGTGGGGTATCTTGAGTGGGGAGGAGATAATCATATGTTCCTGGCTCAAATAGAAGTTCAGATTCTTTCAGATGTGCTTTCCAAACCAGGTAACTTACTACACCCTTTTATCATTCTGCCTCTTATTGGTCAGGTTTTACTTTTAATCAGCATTTTTCAGAAACAACCTAATCGTTTTTTGCTGTATTTCGGAATAATCGGGCCGGGCCTTTTATTCGCCATGATTCTATTTATTGGATTGAGGAACATGAATGTAAAAATAATCCTGTCTGCCCTGCCTTTCTTTGCATTCAGCATTTGGATACTATTTCATTTACGCAGCCTTAAAAAAAATATTTCTACATAAAAAAAGCCGGCACAAGCCCGGCTTTTCTGATCTTAACAGATACAATTATTTAGTTGGCAGAAGCCAATGCCTCTTTAATGCTGGGAGGTAGAATCACTGTATCAATAACATGTACTACTCCATTACTCGCCATAATATCAGCCTTAGCAACTTTAGCATTGTCAATGCTCACCTTTCCGTAACTAATGTCAACGGTTATTTCATTTCCTTCAACTGTTTTGGCGGTCATTCCGTCACTTAAGTCTGTGGATTTTACTTTTCCAGCTACTACATGGTAGGTAAGCACAGATACCAGGGCGTCTTTGTTTTCTGGTTTAAGCAACATGTCTACAACACCATCGGGTAGTTTTTCAAAGGCTTCATTAGTTGGGGCAAATACGGTGAATGGGCCATCGCTTTGGAGAGTTTCTACTAACCCCCCTGCTTTTACAGCTGCAACCAATGTAGAAAGAGCATCAGTTGCTACCGCCAGCTCTACAATATCTTTATCCTGTGCTTTAAGGTTCGAGGAAAGGCTGAAAGCAAGCACTACAGCTAACAGACCAAAAGTGATTTTTGATAACTTCATGATGAATAGTTTGTTTAATTAGAGTTGAAGTTATCTTAAATACGAACTGCAACAGGTGTTTGGATTTCAGGACCGAAAAAAAATTTAAATACGTCCGGAAAGGTAGGCTTGTTCGACTGTGGCATTTTCTGATCCCCCCTCTTCTTCCAGGGTAACATTTAAGGATTCGAATTCGCCTTCAAAAATGGCCAGATGCTGAATATCCTTATTATGATGAAATACACCGATACTATGCATATGCCCATCCCGGTCAGCCCATAATTGATACTGATGCCCTGAAGGTGGTGCCGGAAGATCACCGATTTTTATATACACATCTCTCGTTTGTTTATTAATGTATACGGTAGCATGAGAATTTGGGGAAATCTCTAAACCCTCTAAAGGTACCCGAAGGTTTGCTTCGCTGGTAACAAAATCCATCTGTTCATAAAGCTTTGAAATTTCTTCGAGTGCATTAGCCTGATTTTCCCTGAATTCATTAATTGAAGAAAAGAAATATATATTTACTCCAATACTAACAGTAAGCAAAATAGTGGCTGCAATAGTAAGCCAGGGGGTATTCCCAGCGAATTTTGATGTATCAGCTGCTTCTGAAACAGGCTTTGATTCAGAGACTTCTATGGTGCTTTGTACGGCGTTAAGTATATCCGGACTTGGGGTGTTCCCGGTTTTTGATGCCAGATTATTAACAGACGCACGGATAGAATCTATCTCTAATTTAATGTCCGGGTATTTCCTGGCAAGTTCATCAACCTTCAGGTTTTCTTCATCGGGAAGAAGTCCTGAAACATATTGTTCCAGAATACCGGATTCTATATAAGCTTTAACGTCCATTACTAAAAATACTGCCTAAGCAATTTTAAAGCAGTCCGTATTCTTGTTTTCACTGTTCCAAGTGGAATATCCAATTCTTTTGAGATTTCTTTTTGAGTATAGCCCTTAAAATATGCCATTTCGATTAAACAACGTTGGGATTCCGGAAGTAAATTCACGGATTCCCAAACGCTGTTTTCTTGCTCGAGTTTGTTCTTTTGATGAATAGCTTCATCATTAAATACGAAGTTCTCTATATGATTGGATTTCCTTGATTGAATAAATTCCCGGCTTCTGGTTTTATCAATAGCAGCGTTTTTTGATATACGAATCAGCCAGGTAAATAAACTGCCTTTAGAAGCATCATAAGACGCGGCATTCTTCCAAACTTTTACCAGCACCTCCTGCAACACATCTTCAGCTACACTTCCATCTTTTATAATCACCTTTATCGCATTAAGCATTGCTAAGCCATAATGCTCAAAAACCAATGAAATGGCTTGTGGATCATTTTCCCTGAAATACCTTTTAATTTGATCTTCAATATCGAGCGAGAGTATAGGTGCGATAGCTTGCATATAAAATGTGAGTTAGCAAAACAACGGTTGAACTAAAAGCATCATTCCATTTTCTTTAACCAGCTTTTGGCTAAGTTATATTGGCGGTTTTTGAACACTCTTTAACCTATTGCATACTTTTCAAAATGATTCCAAAGCACTATGAAGGACTTCTAAACAACATTCGCAGGTACGTTGATTTTTCGGAAGCGGATTTTCGGCTGGTTCAGGAAACTGCCTGTTTAAAGAACATATAAAAAAAGCAGCTGCTGGAAGAACCAGGAAAGATTTCAAATTTCAGAAATTACGTGGTTCAGGGAGCGTTTCGTTCTTACTTCATTGATCATGAAGGCAAAGAGCATACGGTTCAGATAGCGGTTGATGATTGGTTCGTAAGTGATTTTTATAGCTATGTAACCCGAAACCCCGCTACCTTATTTGTCGAAGCTCTTGAAAATTCCATCATTTTACAGATGAGTTATGACCATATAGAGCCACTCTGTGAAAAACTTCACCCGCTAAGTGAATATTTCAGAAAATCTACAGAACGGGCCTTTGCTTTTTCCCGAAACCGAGCGCTGTCAAACATCAGTAAAAGTGCTGAAGAACGATACGATGAATTCCTGAACCGCTACCCCAACATAATAGACCGGGTTCCCCAGTACATTGTGGCATCTTATCTGGGAATGAGTGCTGAATTCTTAAGTAAAATCAGAGCTAAAAAAACCACCATTTCTTGAACTAGTTCAAGAGAATCCCATTTTATTCTGCTCATTTTTGAGGAAAAAAGGAGCATACGATGAACAAAAGAATCTGGTTTGTTACCGGCATTTCCTCGGGTCTTGGTAGCGCCATTTCCGAATGTGTAATCCGGAACAATGAATTTCTTATCGGAACATTCAGAAAACAAAATCAGGTAGATGATTTTAACAGAAGATACGAGGGGAAAGGAAAAGCTTACCTTCTTGATGTTACTAATCAAAATCAAATTCTTGAAGTGCTGCAAAATATTAAAACCGGGTTTGGTGGAATAGATGTATTGGTGAATAACGCCGGCGTAGGTTTCGTGGGAGCGGTTGAAGAAACAAGTTTAGAAAAAACCCGAATTGTATTTGAAGCGAATTTCTTTGGGGCACTAACCATCTCGCAACAAGTAGCGGCGTTCATGCGGGAGAAAGGAACCGGGCACATCGTCCAGATTTCTTCTCATGGGGGAGTGAAGAGTTTTGCAGGTTTTGGAATCTATAATGCCAGCAAATTTGCTCTGGAAGGCTTCAGTGAAGCTATGGCCCAGGAGCTAACTCCACTGGGTATAAATCTTACCATAGTAGAACCTGGCCCTTTTCGTACAGAATTTGCAGGGAATGGATTACAACAAGCGGAATCCATTATTGATGACTATTCGGAAACAGCTGGTACTTTCCGGACGATGCTTAAGGGGGTTCATGGAAAGCAGGAAGGTGATCCACAAAAAGCAGCAGAAGCGATTTTTAGAATCACAAAAACGGACCTTCCTCCATTGCGATTACCTTTGGGCAAGATTCCATTAAAAACAATTCAAATGAAAATTGATGCACTTCAGGACGATTTGAACAAAAACCGGGAAATAGCTGAGTCAGTAGTTTATGAGAA
>JAKSCW010000072.1 GCA_022360375.1 Balneolales bacterium | reverse complement strand
GAGTTTTATAAGTGGCTGGAAGAAACGCTTAAAGAATAACGAAACCGGTATTTTCGATTAATCAATTCCCCTAAAAAACGTACCACTCTTATCATAACCGGATATACTTCCCCAAACTGGCCGCCACCATAGCACCGAAGGTTTCGTGTTTTCGGGGCGATCATGATCCATAATTCCAATATTGATCCGGATTGATTCCCCGATTTCCCCGCCCTCAAGAATTTCCTGGGGAATTTTCAACTCAAGAATCTGATTGGCATCTTGCTCCAGGATGGCGGCAGTAATATTGTTTGAAGAGGTTAAGGGTGCCATGGTTTCCCCTGAAAGTGCAACTTCAAATTGATCAAAATGGACGGTAGCCGGCTCGGTTTCTATATGGAGGAAAAATTTATCCTGGCGACTGGACAAGTTCTCCGGGTCAGAAATTAAAAACTGGTCAAAGAATCTGACAGCGATATACAGATTTGCGTTGTCCCGTTGGGTAGCAAATTCGAAACGACCATCTGTTGCTCCCTTCCAGTCCCAGCCTTCCTGGAAATACTGGGGATTCCGAACCTCTATCCATCGTGCTTCTTCCCATTCGGCTAAATCGCCGTCAATGGTCACTTCCTGTTTTACGTCCCGGAGTGTATGCTCCCAGTCCAGGAAAAGGCGCTTTGAGGCCGAAAGGGTAATATCATTTCGCTGGTCTCTTTCAAACCCGGCCGTCAGTTCAACCTGAATTGGGTTATTGTTCAGATCTGAAATTGACGCTTCCCCTTCGGTACTCCTGGCGAGTATTTGCAGGTGTTTGCTGCTACCACTTTCAAGTTGAACTTCTACCGTGGAGGGCTCAAACCGGACCCCGTTTTGTTCCTCCAGGTTTCCGGAAATGGTAAGGGGTCTGCCAGCATCGTTCTTCACTTCCAATGTGATTGGCAGTTCATCAAAAAACTCTGAGCGATGTACCACCGGATGTACTTCTAACCAATTACCGTGTCGCAATACCTGGATGTCTGCGTAATCTTCTTCCGGGACGAAATCTTTCGCATAAATCCCATTTATGTCGATATGTGCTACGTCTGGCCCGTCTTCTTTCATGGTTACCCAGGTGATATGGTCCAGTTCGCCCACATCCGGGGTTCGCATCCAGCTGCCACCACCGGAAGTAGCCAGGGTGAAGTGCTCCATTCCATTTTGTACTTTGTACCGGTAGTGGTGGTGGTGTCCCGAAAACACGGTGTAGTTCCGGTCACCCAGCGCCTTCTCAATGGGATCATAGCCCATCCGGTCACCGTAG
>JAKSCW010000303.1 GCA_022360375.1 Balneolales bacterium | reverse complement strand
CATCCAGTGGCTGGAGTGGTTTAGGTGGACAAACCAAAAACCCATACGATATTACCCGTAATCCATGTGGCTCCAGTGCAGGATCAGGTGCCGCAGCTTCTGCCAACCTCACCATAATTGCAATAGGAACAGAAACTAATGGATCCATTACCTGTCCTTCCAGCGCAAACGGCCTTGTCGGAATTAAACCTACCGTTGGATTACTAAGTCGCTCAGGAATCATTCCCATTTCTTTCACCCAAGACACCCCCGGTCCAATGACCAGAACAGTTACTGATGCTGTTATCGCTCTTGGAGTAATGACCGGTATAGATGAACTGGATTCCAAAACACAAGACAGCGAAGGAAATTTCTATACCGATTACACACAATTTCTAAATGAAGGCGCTTTCGAAGGAAAAAGGATTGGAATTTATAATGGCCCACGCGGAAATCACTTCCGGGTGGATACCCTTTTCAACGAAACTTTAAGAATGATTGAAGCTCAGGGAGCTACGTTAATTGAAATTGATCAGATTTCACAAGAAAACCCAGGCCGGGATTCCTTCAATGTGTTATTGTATGAATTTAAAGACGGCTTAAATCATTATTTTTCATCCCTTGGAGAAAATGCACCCGTAAGTTCATTAGAAGAATTAATTGAGTTAACCCTGAATGACCCCATTGAAATGAAATATTTCGATCATGATTTACTAATACGGGCCAATGAACTTGGGGATCTGGAATCTGAAGAATACGTTGAAGCACTTGAGGGATTAATGCGCAAAACCCGGGAAGAAGGTATTGATCGGGTAATGCAAGAACATAGCCTGGATGCTTTTGTCTCTATTACAGGGGGACCAGCATGGAAAACCGATCATACAAACGGCGACAATTTTGGACTTTCTTCAAGTTCTCCGGCAGCAAGAGCAGGATATCCAAACATCACCCTTCCAATGGGTTATATTGATGACCTTCCAGTTGGAATTAATTTTTTTGGAACAGCCTGGTCTGAACCTTTGCTTATTGAATTGGCCTACTCATTCGAGCAATTAACAAATGTTCGAAAAGCCCCCGAATTCCGAAATTATAAATTCTAGAGAGAAGTGCTGAGAATTTGAATTACGTTTATGTAGAACACCAAAGCGAATGGGAAAGATGTATAACTCAACTTTCCGGAGTAAATCAAATTGCAATTGACCTTGAATTCGATAAAAACAGGTTTCGATATGGATTCAATCTGTGCCTGATGCAGATTTTTGATGGAAAAGAAGTCTTTCTCATCGATCCATTATCAAAAGAAATAGATATTGCACTTATTTACCCATTGCTTGAAAACAAAGCCATTCAAAAAGTATGCTTTTCATTTGGAGAAGACCTGCGCCTTCTTCATTCAATGGGCTGTTTCCCAAAAAACCTGTACGATATCCAATTTACTGGCGCGTTATTAAACTTTCCCCCTTCGTCTTTAGCTGCGCTAATAGAACAATTAATCGGCGTAGTACTATCCAAAAGCTCTCAAGACAGTAACTGGTTTGCCCGACCACTTACAAAAAAACAATTAAAGTATGCCGTTGAGGATGTAAAATACCTGTTTACATTAAAGGAAGTTCTTGAATCCCGAATTGAGCAAATTGAAATAACCGATTGGATTATTCAGGAAAACCACGCTTTTGAATCCAGGAATCATGAGGCTTTAGATCATAATATGATTCTGAAAGAGCGATATAAAACTGATATGACGGTTTTTGAATGGTTTGTTTTCAGTGAATTAATGATGCTAAGAGATGAACTTGCCCAGGAAATTAATCGCCCTCCATTTCATATTACTGAGAGAATTACCCTCGAGAATATTGCAAAAAAACCAACATATATCGATGAATGGGCATCTATTAAATCCAATCATGAATTTACCAAGTCTCCTTTGGTATTAACACGCATTCAAAACAGGCTGAAAGAAGCCATCCATAACGCTGAAGAACAACATTTATCTAAAACCAAAAAAGCAGCATTACGGTTAAATAAAGAGCAATACCTGGAGATGAAAGCTTTTGAACAAAAGGTTAAATTTGCTAAGCAAAAATATTTCCGCCCTATCCAGGAAGAACTAATTAAGAACTATGGAGAAAACGCCAAGACCTTCCTTTTAAGCAACCGTCTTATCAAAGACCTGGTAGCTGGTCAAACTTCTAAGCTTCTACCCTATAAGAAAAAATTGCTGAATGACTTTAGTAATGAATTAGGGATAGATATCCACTCTTTTATAAATAGCTGACCTGTAACAGGCTGAATATTCGGTTACCCCTTCAAGTACGGAGTTTGCAATACCTAAATAAGGCTAACTATTGCAAAGGGCATCAAACAATTTTTCCTTTTCAATTGGTTTATGAAGAAACCCGTTGAATAGCGGATTAAAAAACTCCTGTTGTTCAGCAGTTATATCCGCAGTTAATGCGAAAATGGGCGTATTTTGGTTGAAATCGTTCTCCTCTTTTATTTTTCTGGCAGCTTCAAATCCATCTAACTCCGGCATATGAATATCCATCAGGATATAATCATATTGCCTGTGATTCGATTTGCTTACAGCCATTAACCCATTTTCAGCAACTTCATAATTGATTCCCCATCCTGTTAATACCTTACCAACAACCATTGCATTAATTCGGTTATCTTCTGCTACAAGCACCCATTTTCCTTTTAACTGGTCGCTTTGTGAAATCCGAACAGTTTGTGGAAGTTCTGATTTCTTTGCTTTTATTTGAAAGAAAAACTCAGAGCCTTTCTGATATATGCTATGAACTCTGATTTCGCTGCCATGCAAGGTTACCAATTCCTTCACAATAGCTAAACCTAACCCTGATCCACCCTCTTTCCTGGTTTTGATACTTCGGGGTTGGGAAAAACTCTCAAAAATTTTCTTCTGATCGGTTTTTTTAATGCCTTCCCCGGTATCAATTACTTTGAAGCAAATTTCATCTTGTTCGGTAAATTTGATGGCATTCGTAATCAGGTTTCCAAGAATCTGGGAAAGCTTAATCTCATCCAGCATGTAGGCACCTGAAACTTCAGTTTGAATGGAATATGTGAATTCAAGCCCCTTTTCATGAGCCATTCTAACATAGGTATTGAATATGTTGTTAATGAACAACCTAAAATCGACAGGCCGAAATTCAAGAGAAACTTTACCCGATTCAAGCTTGGTAAAGTCAAGAATGTCGTTGATGATGTATAAAAGGTTTTTTGCAGAAAAATTGAGAGTTTGAATTAACTGCTGCTCCTCTAAATTCCCTTTTTGGTCCAACATCGAAGCAATAGTTATCACTGCGTTTAATGGAGTTCGGATTTCATGACTCATTGTGGATAGAAATTCTTGTTTCATCCGAACTGCTTCTTCTGCAAGTTCTTTCTTTGCTATAATTTCTTCCTTCTCTTTTTGAAGTTGAATTTCTTTATTCTCAAATTCAATTTTTGTGATCTTATCATAGTTTTCCATCACCTTAAGCGTTTGGCTATTAACCACGGCCTCTCTTTCTTTTTGATATTTCTCCAAATACTGCAATGCCTTATTCGTATCTCCCTCTTTTTTGTAAGCCTCATATAGTAAAAACAGGCATTTGTCTTTCAATAAGGCAATGCTGTATTTTTCACTAAAGTCACTGGCCAGGTGCAAATATTCTTTTGCTTTATCCAATTTGCTCCACTTGTAATACAAAACACCAAGTTTGTGGTACACCATCCCCAATCCCAATTTCTCCCCGGCGTTAACATGAATTCCCATCGCATCAAGAAAGTCTTTTTCTGCCAACTCATATTTTGCCTGTGCAGTGTAAATTTTACCTCTTCCATATAATGCGAATGCACGCCCCCTTATATCTCCTGTTTCTTTCTTCATGTCAATCGATTTCATAATCAAAGACATTGCAATGCTTATGTCTCCATTGTTCAGATAAATACCAGAAAGAGGATTTAAGGCATTCGATTCCAGGTTCTTATCTTTTGCAAGGTGGGAGACATCAATAGCTTCCAGATAGGAATCAATAGCCTTTTTTTGATCACCAAAAAATTCATAAATAGTCCCCAGAGACTTCAAACAACGAGCAATTTGATGATAGTTTTTGTGCTTACGATAGATTTGAAGGCTATCAAGCAGATACATCAAACCTGAGTGGAAATTGTCTGTTTTGTAATAAATTCCCGCCAGATTGTACTTTGCATCGGCCAGGCCAATTTCATCACCCAGTTTTTGAAAAATCTTTACCGCCTTATTTGAGCAAGTTTTTGAGGCTTCATATTCAGCCCTGATCATGTAGCATAAGGCGAGGTGATTATAGCTTTTTCCCTGGAGAGCTTGATTTTCAATTAATTTGCTTTGCTCCAGAGCGGAATTTGCAAGATCTATACTCTTGGTAAGATCACTTATTCGTTTGTCATACGCATCTTCCAGAAGTGATTGAATCTTAACAATATCGGTATTGTTGAATTCTGTACCCATTGCGCCAGATGTTACTTTAACCCTCAATATTTGGCATAAACCTTACGCTGAAACCCGCTAAATCTACTAAATAATTCAATTAAGAAAGGAATTATGAGAAAAATCCAACTTATTCGGGATGTCTGTGTTTCAATAACTCTTTGGTTGCAGGAAATACTTGTTTAAGGATTTAGACAGAAATTTAATTTTGACCGGGAGATTTTTTTTCGAGCAAATTGAGTAACGCCTCATACATTCCGTCTATCTCTTCTTCAGTTACACAGTAAGGAGGCATAAGATAGAACACATTACCGAGGGGCCGGAAAAGATAGCCCAAATCTAACGAATACCTTTTTATTTCCCGGGCAATAGAGTTTAAATATCCCTCTTCCTCTTCGTTTAAAATGTCAACAGCGGCTATTGTTCCTTTTAACCTGAAGTTCTTCAGTGCGGGATGCCCTGCCAGTCTTTCAATATTTTTAAGATGAAATTGCTCCATACTTCTGAACCGGGATTCATTCTCTAACAGAAGATCCCACGACGCCACCCCTGCAGCACACCCAATTGGATTACCTGTATAACTGTGAGCATGCCAGAACGTTTTAACCGGATCATCTGTATCAAAAGTGTTATATATATCATCGCTGCAAACCGTTGCACCTAAAGGAGTAAAACCTCCTGTAATCCCTTTGCTTAAACATATTATATCAGGCTCTACTTGCGCTTTTAAGCAAGCAAAATAATCTCCCGTTCTCCCAAATCCGGTCATTACTTCATCAAAAATGAGCAGCACATCAAATTGCCGGTTCACCCAGTGTACTTTCTGAAGAAACTCTTCGCTGCACATACGCATTCCCCCAGCTCCTTGAATCAGTGGTTCTATGATTATGCCAGCATATTTCCCCGGATTCTCATCCAAAAGATTTTCCAACTGCTCGATTACCGCATCCTCTTTATCTGCACGCTCTGTATCTCCGATCCAGGTTTCAGGAAATGGAATCACTTCCACATCAAATAACAAATCATTAAAGGTATCAGCAAAAAAATTACCACGCTCCCCTACCGACATGGCTCCGAGTGTATCACCATGATACGCTCCATCAAAACAAATAAAGGTTGTGCGCTTCTCACCAATATTCTGCCAATACTGGTAGGAGACCTTCATTGCCACCTCTACGGTGGTAGAGCCGTTGTCTGAATAAAACACCCTGTTTAGCTTTTTGGGAAGCTTAGAAGTAATTTTCTCAGCTAATTGTTCAGCTGGGTCATGGGTGAACCCGGCAAAAATAACATGTTCTAAAGTTTTCGCCTGTTCATAGATCGCTTTTGCAATTTCCGGGTGTGCATGGCCATGCAAGTTTACCCACCAGCTGGAAATACAGTCCAGCACTTTCCTCCCGTCCTCCAGATGAAGGTAAGCCCCTTCCCCTTTTTTAACCTTTACCGGATCAGGACTACCCTTCAGAATTGTAAATGGTTGCCAAATGTTTTGATGCATACTCATAGATTTTGAAAGGCACTGATAAGAATT
>JAKSCW010000543.1 GCA_022360375.1 Balneolales bacterium | reverse complement strand
CCGAAATCGGTAATATTTTTAACGGCGCCTTCGAGTACCTGGCCGCTCTCAATAGTGTCAAGGATTTGCTCACGCTGCTCTTCAAGATCAGATTCGATAAGAGCCCGGTGAGAAACAACTACGTTTTCTGCAGCCATGTTCAATTTAACAACGGCGAATTCCATGGTTTTGCCTACATAGGCATCAAAATCACGAACGGGGCGAACATCGATTTGAGAACCCGGCAAGAACGCGTCAATTCCGAATAAATCAACAACCATTCCACCTTTTATTCTACGTTTGATGAGCCCTTCAACTACTTCTGCAGTTCCGTGAGCAGCTTCGATTTTCTCCCACGCGAGAAGAATGTCTGCTTTACGGCGGGAGAGAATAAGCTGACCATCTTTGTCTTCTACACGGTCAAGAAAAACTTCTACTTCATCTCCGGGAGCCATACTCTCGAGAGTTTTTCCTGAAAATTCATTTACAGCAATAATCCCTTCAGACTTGAACCCAATATCAATTACTACATATTTCTCATCAATAGAAACAATACGGCCTGTCACGATTTCCTTTTCTTCAATCGTGTTCAACGTATTTTCGTACATACCCATTAACTGGTTGTACTCATCAGCCGTGTACTCATCAGAGGGGCTATCTAATTGATCGAATGTGTATACTTCACCCTCAACTTCTCCACTGAATACGTGGGTTAAAATATCTTCTTCTGAAACCTCTTCAACGGGTTCCTCACTAACAGCTTCGGGTTCTTCAGCAGCTTCTTCAGCTTCGGCTACTTCCTCATTAATTTCTTCTTTGCTGTTTGTTTCTTCGGGTGTGGATTCTTCCGCTACAGCTACTTCTTGCTGTTCCGCAGCAGTAGTTTCTTCAATAACTTCTTCTTGTTCGATGTTTTCTTTCTTTACGTCTTCTGACATATAAATATTTGGTTAAAAGTTTACCACATCCCCGGCTTTCGGAAATGGGATAAGGTTATGAGTTAATTGTGGGATTGAATCAGTGGTTTGATTTTCTCACTAATAAAATCCACTTGTTCCTGGAAAGTGAAAGTCCCCGAATCTATTTCAATTGCATCATTTGCTTTCATTAAAGGATCTGCTGCTCTGTTTGAGTCTGTATGATCTCTTTCTTCGATGTTTTGTATTACATCTTCCAATGTAACCTCAACACCTGTGTTCTTAAGATCTTTCAACCTTCGAATAGCACGTGTTTCTGCATCTGCCACCATAAAAAATTTTAAAACTGCATTTGGAAAAACTGCCGTGCCCAGGTCTCTTCCATCAGCAATAAACATGCCATCTTCAACTACTTTGTTCATTAAGCGATTGATATGTGCACGTACCTGGGGCATGGAAGCAACGGTGCTTACAAGATTGGAAACCTCCATAGTTCTGATTTCTTCAGAAACATTTTCTGAATCTATGAACACTTCGAAATTTCCCTCTTTGAATTGAAACAGGATCTGGTTTTCTTTCAGGAGTTCAAGGAACGCTTCTGTTACTTCGTTAGCTCGGATAAACACCAGTGTGGCTGCTCGATATAAAGCGCCTGAATCGAGATATTGAATGCCCAGTTGCTGGGCCACGGCTTTAGCCGTAGAACTTTTTCCCGATCCTGCGGGCCCATCTATCACTACTATCATAACAGAAAAGCTAAATTAAACTTATTCGATTAATTATACAATCATTTGTTGAATAGTAATTGAGGAAGTCTTAATTTTGGAATCTTTATAAAAAATGGTTCAAAACCAGAAAAAAACTGTAATCCATGCCACAAAATAAATCAGCCATAAAGCGTACTCGCCAAAACAAGGCTAGAAATGAGCACAATAGTGCACGTCGTTCTAAAATGAGAACGCTTATCAAAAAAGTGCTTGTTTCTACAGATAAAGCCGAAGCGGAAGTAGCATTAAAAGAGGCTACTCAATATTTAGACCGCATGAGCTTAAAAGGCATTGTTCACAAAAACAATGCTGCGCGTAAGAAAGCACGCCTTACAAAGTACGTAAATAACTTATAACCCTATTCCGAACCCTGAGAGGTACCACCCATGAAAAATTCAAAAGCAATGCTTGTAATTTTAGATGGGTTCGGAATTGCGGTTGACCCTTCGGTTAGCGCTATAGATAAAGCGCATAAACCATTTTATGATCACCTCATTGCCACGTGCCCGCATACACATCTTTCAGCAAGTGGTGAAAACGTAGGCCTTCCCGATGGTCAATTCGGGAATTCAGAAGTAGGGCATTTGAATATTGGTGCCGGCCGTATTGTTTGGCAAGCCCTCTCCCGCATTAACAAAGAGATTCGTGAAGGGGATTTTTATAAAAATGAAGTGCTTCTTCAAGCTATAGAAAAAGCTAAAGCAAAGAACAAAATCCACCTCATGGGCTTATTTTCAGATGGTGGAGTTCACAGCCATAATAACCACCTGTTTGCTTTACTCAAATTATGTAAACAGCATGGGATCGAAAATGTATATGTACACGCTTTCACCGATGGGCGTGATACTGCGCCTGATTCGGGAATCGATTATGCCAGAGAATTTCAAAATGAAGTTTCAGAAATTGGTGTTGGAAAACTAGCCTCTGTGGTAGGACGGTATTATGTAATGGATCGTGATAACCGCTGGGAACGTGTACAACTTGGCTATAATCTATTGGTACATGGAATTGGAGAGAAATTTGATTCGGCGGACAAGGCTTTCAAGGCGAGCTACACAGAGGGAGTAACCGATGAGTTTATTAAACCTGTTCTGCTAGACGATTCTCCGGAATCACGTATTCAGGAAAATGATACCGTCATCTTTTATAACATTCGAGGAGACCGGGCAAGGGAAATCACACGTGCTTTAAATGAAGAAGGATTCAGCGAATTTGAAGTAAAACCAAATTTGAATCTTCATTACACTTGTTTCACTCAGTACGATGCCACCTTTAATTACGTAACTGTGGCGTACCCCCCGCAAATACTCAAAAATACAATTGGCGAATGGGTAAGCAAAAAGGGCTTAAAACAATTCCGTATAGCTGAAACAGAGAAATATCCTCATGTAACTTATTTCTTCAATGGTGGCGAAGAAGTCCCGAATGCAGGAGAAGACCGCCTCGTCATTCCCAGCCCTAAAGTAGCCACGTACGACCTTCAACCGGAAATGAGCGCCCCTGGTGTTGGCGATGCTTTAGTTGAGGAATTGGAATCTGAAAAATATGAACTTGTTATCCTGAATTTTGCTATCCCCGATATGGTTGGCCATACGGGTGTAATGGAAGCTGCCATTGCAGCGGTAGAGGCAGTTGACGAACAATTGAGACGTGTGGTGGAAACAGCATCAGAACATGGTTACCGGACACTTATCATTGCCGATCATGGGAATTCTGATCAAATGATAAAACCGGATGGAAGCCCGCATACGGCACATACCACTGCCCCGGTTCCGGCGATTATCGTTAACTATCCGGAAGAAATTGCAATGCACCCGGGAATACTTGCCGATGTATCCCCGACTCTTCTAAAACTGATGGGCATTGAGCAGCCTGAAGATATGACAGGCTCTCCTCTTTTTTAATGGTCAAGCTGTCTTTTCTGTTGCTTTTACAACAGTGCTCTGCTACATTCGATTCGAAATGAACTAATTTCGAGATTGGCTCGTTTTTTGCCCTAGAAGAGATAAGAATTATTAAGAAAAAAAGGACTTCACTTATGGAGGGTAACTTTTCAAGCAAAGTTAGAGATGTTATTCAATTTAGCAGAGAGGAAGCTTTGCGACTTGGTCATGATTACATTGGCACAGAGCATTTGATTTTAGGTATCGTTCGTCTGGGAGATGGTGTTGCTGTTCGGATTTTAAAAAATCTGGATTGTGATCTGTTCAAGCTCAAAAAAACTATTGAAGATACAGTTCGTGGAACGGGTGGTTCCGTAACCGTAGGCAACATTCCTCTCACTAAACAAGCAGAGAAAGTTTTACGCATCACTTATCTAGAAGCCAAGTTATACAAAAGCGATACTATTGGTACAGAGCATCTGCTGCTTTCTTTACTTCGTGATGATGAAAATATTGCAGCCCAGATTTTGCAGCAATTTAGCGTTTCGTATGATGCTGTACGAGAAGAATTAGATTTAATTATTTCCGGAAAATCGAGAGAAGAATTTGACGATGCGACAACGGTTTCAGCTAGCAGTTCCTCTACCCCCAAAGGGGCACCCGGTTCCGGAAGTGCAAGAGAAAAGCGTATGGATAAATCAAAAACTCCCGTGCTCGACAATTTCGGGCGCGATCTCACTCAAATGGCTGAAGAGGGAAAACTGGATCCAATCATCGGCCGCGACAAGGAAATTGAACGTGTAGCTCAGGTTTTGAGCCGACGAAAAAAGAACAACCCTGTTCTTATCGGTGAGCCTGGAGTTGGTAAAACAGCAATAGCTGAAGGACTTGCTGCCCGGATTGTGCAGCGTAAAGTCTCCCGTGTTCTTTACGACAAACGGGTAATCGCCCTTGATTTAGCGGCTTTGGTTGCGGGAACGAAATACCGTGGCCAGTTTGAGGAAAGAATGAAAGCCGTAATGACCGAACTTGAGAAAACCGACAATGTGATTTTGTTCATTGATGAGCTTCACACTATAGTTGGAGCAGGAGGAGCCAGCGGCTCTTTAGACGCTTCAAATATGTTAAAGCCCGCCCTTGCCCGTGGCGATATTCAGGCAATTGGTGCTACCACGTTGAACGAGTACCGACAATTTATTGAGAAAGACGGTGCACTTGAGCGGCGTTTCCAGAAAATTATGGTTGATCCTACTACCGCTGAGGAAACCATAGAAATTCTGAATCAGATTAAAGGTAAGTACGAAAAACAT
>JAKSCW010000253.1 GCA_022360375.1 Balneolales bacterium | reverse complement strand
AGGCTTATGGTTAGGATTTTAAAACCTGCCATTCGTATCGATCAAAGCAGTATTTACTTAATCCGAAGCTACTTTTGAAGCTAGGGTCGTTGTTCCGGTTCCTGAAGCAACCATAACAAGGGTTTTCATTTTTTGATGTTCCTTTGATGATCCATTTTTCTTGGTCATCCCTGCGGAGGCAGGGATCTGGATTAAATTGAAGAATGATACGCTGTTACATATCCAGATTCCCGCCTTCGCGGGAATGACGTAATTGGCAAGGTGTGAGAAAATCCTTCTCAATTTTCCTTCTCCCTCAAAGCTCAAAACTCAATACTAGAACCTATCCTTCTTATCAATCAGGGCTTTGTAGAGTAACTCACGGGCACGGAAAATATGGGCTTTTACCGTACCGAGGGGAAGATCGAGCTCAACGGCAATTTCATCATAGCTGAGTTCTTCCATATGGCGCATCTGGATCACCTTTCGATATTTTTCAGGTAAATCGGCTATTGCATTCTGTACAATAACCTTACGCTGATTTTTAATCATCGGTGCATCCGTCGCGTAGGTGTTATCAGGAAGCTGTACTTCCATCTCCCCATCCTTGGTTTTGATGGGATCGTTTATGGAGAACGTTTGCAATTTCTTCTTACGGAGATAATCGATCGTGTGGTTGGTGGCAATGCGGTACAACCAGGTAGAAAAGGCGTATTCATTACTGTAACTCTGCAGGTTCTTGAATGCCTTGATGAAGACTTCCTGAACGAGGTCTTCCACCATTTCCACTTCTTTAATCATCTTGCGGATATGGAAGTAAATCGGTCGGTCGTATTTGTCTACCAGTTTCTTGTACGAATCCTCCCTCCCTCTTAATGCTTCAGCAACCAGCTTATCATCTTCTATGCTGCTTGCTGAGGCATTTTCCCGAGGTGAAGTAGGTTGTGATGTATCTGAGATGTCTTGCATTAACGGGCAATAATTAGTTGCGTAAAATACAAAGCTTCGGCAAAATGAAAATTTCTAATTTCATGCTTTTTTATCCATTAACAACACTCCATGCCGGATGCCTCCGGTTGAAACGGTAATGTGTTCCAGTTTATGGTGTTGCAGGAATGATTCCAGGATGAGCAACCCGGTAAGTAACAAATCTTCCCTCCCTTTCAATACAACAGGATTTAGTTTCAACAATTGTTCATAGGTGCTTGAACTGAACGTTTTGATGAATTCTGAGAGCTTTAAACGGTTAACCAGGTGGCCATTTACCTGTTCTGCGGAATAGTCCGTCAAATTGAGATCGATAGCAGCCAGGGAAGTCGCCGTACCCGCAACGCCAACTGCCTCTACATTTTTCGGAACCTTGAAATCCCTTTCCGAAAACAATGTCAGAATTTCCTTTCGACAGGCTTCAATTTGAGTGGAAGTTGGAGGATCGGAAGTCAGAAATCGTTCTCTGAACCGCACACAACCTATATCAAAGGAATAGTAGTTTTTAAGTGAGTTCGGAGTTCCCAGAGCCACTTCTGTGCTCCCTCCGCCAATATCCAATACAAAGTACGACTGGTTTTCTTTCGTAGGGATAGTAGACAAAGCACCCCGGAACGTGCTTATAGCCTCCTCATCCCCGGAAAGCAGCTGAATGTCTAATCCTAATTCTTCCTTCACACCCTGGATAAATTCTTTGCCATTTCCGGCATCCCGAACCGCACTGGTAGCAGTAACCCTGATCTGATCCACTCCCGGATATTCAGTACCAACAATTTCTTTGTATTCCATTAGGGCATCTTTTACCCGCCGAATGCTTTCATCCTGAAGCATCCTGGATTGGTCTACTCCTTTTCCAAGCCGGGGAATGCGTTGCTCCTCCCGCAGCACTTTAATAGAAGTTCCTTCTTCTTCAGCTACTAAAAGGAGGGTAGTATTGGTTCCTATATCAATGGCAGCTTTCATTTTTTAAGTAATAAAGCGATCCATTCGTCTTGTTGCCGTGTTTGATGATGGGTTAGTAACCCGGCATTTGTTATTTCCAGTATCGTCGACTCATCTTCTGCCAGCAACCCTGAAAGCAAAAGCTTGCCTCCCGGTTTCAGGAATCCGGTTAAACCAGGAATCATTTCGATCAAGGCATTTCGGTTAATATTCGCCAAAATCACATCGTACTGTGTTCCTTCCGGAATCACTTCCAGTGAACCCAATTCTACATCAAAATTCTGAACCTGGTTTAATTGCATATTCTCCTGGGCGTTGCCCTTGCTCCATTCGTCAATATCGAAACCAAACGCACTACCAGCTCCTACTTTTAATGCCGCAATAGCTAAAATGCCTGTTCCGGTTCCTGCATCCAGTACTTCATCCCCTTCTGCAATCACTTCCGGAATCCATTCTAACAATAAGCGCGTAGTTGCATGGTAACCGGTACCAAATGCCATTTTAGGATCAATCAATAACTCAATATGTTCTTTATCGGCAGAAGACTCTGTCCATGTTGGGTGCACATGAAACTTGCCAATCATTTGTGGCTGAATCGATTCCTCCCAGGTTCGGTTCCAGTTTTGTGGTTCGATCAATTCTTCTGAAACAATCCTGGAATCATCTCCAAAACGATATAATAGCCGCTCAATTTCTTCTCGCTTGGTGTCATCAAACCGATGAGCAGGAATAAATGCAATCAACTGGTCCTCTCCTTCTTCAAAACCTTCGAAATCCAGATCAAATAATTCTGCGATCAGGTATTCGTGGTATTTATCAGGGATGGATATGGCCAGGTGAATATACTCCATCACATGCGGTTATAAATTAGTTCGAGTAATACTTCGCCCACAGCCTGCAATGTTTCTTTACTGATGATGT
>JAKSCW010000269.1 GCA_022360375.1 Balneolales bacterium | reverse complement strand
GATAGGATACCCCCGACGCGTAGTACCGAGTGAATCTCTTTAAGCCAGCCAATCAAGTCCGGCACGTGCTCGACGACATGCGAGGCTAGCACGTAGTCAAACTTGTTCTGTCCGGACTTCGTCGGGAATGGGTTCTCGTTCCCCCATATATAGTCGACCTCTACGATCTTGCTGATATCAACGCTGGAATCATCCCGGTATTTGGCGCGTAACGCCTCGGTCGAGGCGTGATCCAAATAGCGGACTGGGCCCATATCCCGCGTGATTATGGGACGATCCAGTGGGCCAATCTCCAGACCTTCCTGATGTGCCGGATCGATGACCGCCAACAACTTGGCCCGTCGGCTCTTCTGAGATTGTTTGATTGGGAGCATGAGGGCGATCAGCAGGAGTTACGTCGTGCCGGCTACGATCCAAATGTGTATTACCACAAAAATGCAGAGCTGAGACGTGCGTTGGATCAAATCCGCGATGGGTTTTTCTCCCCGGAACAAAAGAACCTGTTCCAACCCATTATTGATGCACTACTTCACCAGGGCGATTATTTTATGGTATTGGCCGACTATGAAGCGTATGTAAAAGAACAGGAAAAAGTAGAGAAACTCTACCGCGACCAGAATGAATGGAATCGCAAAGCCATCATCAACGTAGCCAAGGTAGGGAAATTCAGCAGCGACCGAACCATTAAAGATTACAACGACGAAATCTGGCAATCAGAACAGGTGAACTTGCCGGGAGAAGCAATTTCTTGATCAAGGCAATGCGTACGAATACGTAAGGGCGTATTATAGCAGCAATGCGCCCTTACAAAGAAGTCACTATCGATTTATCGGAACCGTGGGGTTTTCGAATTCTTCGATGATGGTTTCGTACTCCCCACTCCAGATGGCATTCAGCTTATTTAATTGAACATCTACTTTAGCCGCTAAATCTTCGAACACCGCATACTGTTGTGCCGTGGGGCGCCCATACCCTGTAGCAACCGTGCTCTTCAATGCCGCAAGTTTGTTGTTCAGCTTAATCGGGAAATTGAGCACATCCTGGGTGGCTTCCGCTTTGGTTTGCATCAGTTGCTGCTCTATTTCGGCAATTGCAAAGGTAAAGTCGCTTACTTTGGTTTTCAGTTCTTCATTATCACCCATCTCATCCACTAATTCTTTCATTTCGGCCGTAACTTCCCGAATTCGATTAATGGATTTATGCGTGGTATCCAACTTCGCGTTGATGGTTTGAACCAATTCAAACTGAGCAACCAGGTCTTCCTGGGTTACATCAACCAGCCGGGGATCCTTCATCACGTCGAAATCGTGTTGACCCACCATTTCATCTGCAATATACATACGAACCTGGTACGTACCCGGAACGGCCCGTGGCCCGCTCGTATTTCCGGCCCACAAAATCTGACGCCCATCTATATTAGTAACCCCAGGATACGTCAGGTTCCAGGAAAACTTATTCAACCCTGCCTCATTTGGGACCACGGTTCGCCGGGTTTGGCCTTCTTCTTCATAAAACATATTCGATTCACGAACCTGGCGGCCTTGTGCATCCTCCTTGCTGGAATAGGTTTGAATGACGTTTCCACGCATATCCAGAAATTCAATTTTAATTTCTTCTTCCTGCTCTTCTGCTAAGGTAAAATAAACTACCGCACCTGCAGGCGGATTTTGACCGTTTGTAATCGCACTTCCACCCCCAAAGCCGCTTCCAAACAGGTAGGGATCTTCCGGATCAAACAGATGAACATCTGCTTCTGCAATTTCCTCCGTCATTTGGTGTAGTACCGGAAGGTCATCCAGTACCCAGAACGATCGTCCCTGGGTAGCCACGATTAAATCTTTATCCCGTTTGTGCACCGCTAAGTCTGTAATCGGAACCGGGGGAAGATTTAACTGAAGAGATTGCCAGTCGTCACCAGCATTGAACGAAATATACATTCCCGTTTCAGTACCTGCATACAACAACCCTGATTTGTTTGGGTCTTCCCGGACCACGCGGGTAAAGTCCATATCCGGGATTCCATCGGTAATTTTATCCCAGCTGCGTCCATAGTTGGTAGTTCGGTAAATCATGGGCTGGAAGTCACCAAACTTATAGCGTGTTGCTGCAAAATACGCAGTTCCTGCATCATGATGAGAAGCATCCAAAATGCTGATCATCGCTTCCGGAAGCCCGCGTGGAGTAACATTATCCCACGTTTCTCCGTTATCGCGGCTGATATGAATTAAACCATCATCTGAACCTGCCCACAGTAACCCGGGTTCTATGGCCGATTCTACAAAAGTAAAAATCGTGTTGTAATACTCAACCGAGGTATCGTCTTTGGTGATTGGTCCGCCGGATTCACCCTGCTTTTCCTTGTCATTCCGGGTTAAATCAGGGCTGATATCCTCCCAGCTCATTCCCTCATCGGTAGACCGATGCACGTGCTGCGAAGTAGCGTACAACACATCCGGGTTATGAGGAGAAATGATGATCGGAAAAGTCCATTGGAACCGGTATTTCAAATCTTCAGCGCCGGCACCCATAGGGTTATCCGGCCAAACATCAATGCGGTCGCTTAGCCCGAGTTCATGATTGTACTTATTTAAATATCCCCCATAGCTTCCACCGTAGGTTATGTTCGGGTTTTCAGGATCGGGAGCGATGTACCCGCTTTCACCACCAGCTACCCGCCACCAATCATTTTCGGTAATACTTCCACCGGCAGTTCGGTTACGAATGGCAAACGTTGAATTATCCTGTTGTGCCCCATAAATCATGTAAGGGAATTGATTGTCGGTTGTCACCTGGTAAATCTGGGCCGTTGCTGAGGTGTGATACGATGACCAGCTTACCCCTCCATTGTAGGAAACCTGGCCACCACCGTCATTTCCTACCACCATTCGTTGAGGATCGTTAGAAGCAATCCATAAATCATGGTGATCAGCATGGGGGGTTCTGTACCGGGTAAAATTCTTGCCTCCATCGGTCGATTTCCAGAAACCAACATTTAACACGTAAACCACGTCCTTATTTCCCGGATCGGCAATTACCTTAGAATAGTACCAGGCTCTTTGGCGAAGATTTCGGTCCGCGCTGGTTCTGGTCCAGGTTTTGCCGGCATCATCAGAAAGGAATAATCCCCCACCCCGGGCATTTTCTACGATTGCCCAAACCCGATCAGAATCCACAGGAGAAACTGAAACCCCAATCTTGCCTACCATTCCCTTAGGCATGCCCGGGTTTTTGGTAATTTCTGTCCAGCTTTCACCACCATCCGTACTTTTGAACAGTCCTGAACCAGGCCCGCCACTACTCATTTCCCATGGGTTCCGATATGCCTCCCACATCGTAGCATATAGAATCCGGGGGTTCTTAGGATCAACAGCTATATCTACTGCCCCTGTGTTATTATCACGGAATAATACGTTATTCCAGGTCTCGCCACCATCGGTTGTTTTGTACACTCCTCGAACCGAATTTCCTTCTCCACCAAATAGTTTTCCCATTGCCGCAATCCAAACCACATCCGGGTTGGTCGGGTGAATTTCAATATCCCCAATGAACCGGCTTTCTCCCATTCCCAGGTACGTCCACGTTTTTCCTTCATCGGTAGAGCGATACATCCCATCCCCGGCGCTCATATTTCCACGAATATCTGTTTCACCCATACCTACATAAATCACATTAGGATCCGAATCTGCTACATCAATCGCTCCCACCGACCCGGTTCTGAAGTAATCGTCTGTAATGTTGATCCAGGTGTTTCCACCGTTTTCGGTTTTGTACACCCCACCGCCAGTAAACCCGGTGTAGTAGGTATATGGTTGATCGTCATGACCGGCTACTGCAACCGAACGGCCACCACGGAATGGCCCGATGTTCCGGTAATTAAGATCCTTGAACATAGATTCTTCAAATGCCGGGTTATCAGTTTCCGCACCATGGCCAAAGGTTTGCGCCTGTGCATTTCCGGCTAGAAATAACAAAAAAAGGAGGGCTAAGCTCAAAATTGAAGTTCGTTTCATTAGTTAATCCCTTACTAAAGTTTAATGGTGAAGAGCGAGGTTAGAATTACCGAAAGTAGGTATTCAGAAGCAAGAGATCGGTAAAAAGTTGTGAAGGGCTTAGTCGAACACA
Source organism: Balneolales bacterium (assembly GCA_022360375.1). Lineage (GTDB taxonomy): Bacteria > Bacteroidota > Rhodothermia > Balneolales > Balneolaceae > HXMU1420-13. Next base: position 1,432 of record JAKSCW010000269.1, on the reverse strand, counting down.
AAACGGAAGGTAATTACCCCCCATTGATTGGTTTGTGGAGCCCCACTGGGAAGCCGGGAAAAGCGCCACGTGCGCAGGGTGCTCATCACTTCGGTTTCTAACTCAGGGTTCATTTTGCGAAGCGGGATAATCCGCCCAACGGTTCCGTTAGGACGAACTTCAAAACGTACAGTAATGGTAGCTTCGGTATTGGCATTGTTGGTAGGAAGGGGCTGAACCATAGGAGCCCGTTCTAAATCTCCTTCCCAGCGAAGTTCATAGGGGGCCGATTTTTCATCATCGTTTCCAACCCCCTGATCAGAATCAGTGTCCCCGGTTACTCCTTCGGTATCTCCACTTTCTTCAGCACCTTCCTGGGTTTCTATATCCTGCTGAGCGACCGGAGCAATTTCCACTTCCTCCTGAATACTTTCTTCGGAATTTTGAGTTGGGTCAATTTCTTCAGTTATCGGGGTCTCAATCGCCTCTTCAACAACTTCTTCTACCTCGTCAGGAAGATCTACCGGTTTGGTATTTTCTTCAGAAGGAGTTTCAGGTACTTCTTCCGGTTCAGGGGCTTCCTCAACCGGATCTTCAGTTTCTACTTCAGAAGGGTTCGGGCGGGTAGCCACTTCTTCTTCCTGAATTTCTGAAAACTGGGTGAGCCTTCCTGTTTGGAATTCCCCGAATTCAACTTCTATAAATGAGGGCCGGGTATTCATGCTCATATCAATGGTATACCAAAGCGAGAATCCCAGCAGAACCACTGCGATTCCAAGTGTGCCGAAGAGGGCACGTTGGTCGTCTTTGGTGAAATTACTCATAAGTTATAACGCTCCTTGTTCGGTGGCCATAATTAACCGAAGGTTTAGTGCTTTACCGATATTCAACACCCGCACAGCATCGTCTACCGTTGCATCTTTATCTGCCCTTAGTACGATCATTCCCTCCGGTTTATTATTACGTGCTTCACGAATTGCAGCTGCCAAAGATCCTCGCGCCGTTAATTCTCCATCTACATAAAACTGACCATCGTTGGTGATCGCAACAGATATGTATTCTGAGTCAGTTACGGCGCCACTTTCCGCTCGCGGAATATTCACCTGGATACCGAAATTGGTAACAAATGAAGAAGTGAGCAGGAAAAAAATAAGAAGCAGCAACACAATATCCGTTAACGACGACTGTGAAAACAGCGTGAGCGGGGGAAGTCGTTTGTCTCCTCGTCTGAAATCGCGAGCCATAGCTTAGTTTTTTGGAGCTGGAGATTGAAGCAGATCGATAAAGTCTGCCGAAGCATTTTCAAGCTCGAATATGGAACGGTTGATACGACCCAACAGGAAATTGTAGAAGCCAAAGGCGATCAAACCTACAATCAATCCCGCTGCGGTAGTTATCAGTGCCTCCCAAATACCACCTGCCAATGCGCTTGGATTCACATTCCCTTGTAATG
>JAKSCW010000073.1 GCA_022360375.1 Balneolales bacterium | reverse complement strand
TTGGAACCAGTTTTTGACTAATAACACAGGTTAGAACATCAGCAAGTCTTGCCCGAACCCGATTTTGTTCTTCCGAAGGCATTTCTCCCAGAATCCTTTCAATACTTTCCATAGCTGAAGAAGTATGCAGCGTACCAAATGTTTTATGCCCGGAATCCGTAATCTCTAAAGCAGTCATAATCGTTTCCGGGTCTCTAAGCTCTCCAATTACAATAATATCCGGATCCTGGCGAAGAGCCTGGATTGCACCATCTTTAAACGACATAACATCACTACCTACTTCCCTGTGCCTTACCACACATCGAACAGGTTCGTGAATCAATTCTACAGGAGAAGCAATGATAACGATATGAGCATCAACGGTTCTGTTATTTGCATCTATTATAGTATCAAGTGTGGAAGACTTACCGGAACCTGTTATCCCTGTAATTAGCGTTAATCCATATTTGTAGTACTTCAGGCTAACTGCTTTAGCAACCTCTGCATGCACCCCTAATGATTTAAATGGCCGAATTGAATTGTCAATTCTTCGCATGTTTAAACCAAGATGATCAAGATCGAAGTACATATCAGCTCTAAACCGTTGAGTTTTATCCTTCCCTAAACTGATAGAGTATGAAAAATCAAGGTTTTTCTCTTCAATCAGTCTTTCTCTTTGAGTAAAAAGCAAAATGTTGTGCAGAAGCACATCAGATTCCAAATAAGAAATTTTTTGTGGAAGCTTAAGCGGGTTTTTGTCTCCAAAAATTCTGTACCAGATTTTTCCTGCACATCCGGGACCGCCCAAATCAATATCAGAAGCTTGTATTTTAATCATATTCACGAGAAAAGAATCTAATGCTTCTTTTAAATCAACTCGTAAACTGATGTCAGATTCTTCAATGATATCCCCAATTCTTTTATGCAAATCTGTACCACGCGCAGTTCTGGGAATACGCTCGATAATTGGCTTTATAAGCCTCGAGATGTTTTCTAAGTCAATTGCCGCCATTTTTTATCCCACCAGGTTAGTGGAAATAATAGATAAAATTAGTGAACTATTGTTACGAAAAAACCACAAAAAAACTCAATTTTTATTATAAAACATCCTTACCAATTTGAATCATTAAGTAATCGTTTTTTTAGATTCAATAATTGGATATTCATGTTACTAATTTTTCGTTGCTGTATTTCGATGATATTTTTTGTAAAGATGTTAAACAGTTTTTCAGGTTTTTTTCTGAAAAAATTCAAAGCCTCATATCGTTCATAACGTAATAAAACGCAATCCCCTTCTGCAGTAACTTTCGCCATCCTGCTGTTTTTACTAAATAAAAAAGCTTCGCCTAAAAAATTTCCTTCTGACAAAGTAGCTAGCTGTATGTTGTCTTTCCATATGGCCACTTTTCCCTCAGCCACAAGATACGCCGAGTTCACATATTCAGATTCATTCAGTATCACATCATCAGCTTGAAATCTTTCTTCAATTCCAAGTTGCAGATATTCCAATACGTCCTCATAGTGGAAATTTTTTAATAAAAGAGGTGGCTCCTTTAAAAATTTCTTTATGTATTCAGCCATTGGTTCATGCAACGACCCTTTATCTGTACTCATAAAACCTCGCTATTATAAAGAGCAATTAAATATGTGTTAAAATCCTCAATTATGAAACCCAAATATCCAGTTAATCATCAATCGTAGATGCGATTATCTCCTCAATAGTTGTGATTCCTTCTTTAATTCTTTCACGCCCAGAACCTCTAAGCGTTAACATTCCTTGACTTACTGCCAAGTCTTTTATGGCACCTTCGTCAATATCTCCACCAGCATCCAGCACCATCTGCTTTATTTCTTTTGAAAAAAACAATGCCTCATGTATAGCTGAACGACCCTTATAACCACTTCCACTACACTTTTCACAACCTACTGCTTTGTAAAACGTTGTGGTTTCTATTTCCTCGTCTGTAAAGCCTAGTCCCCTGGCTGTTTCCGGATGAGGAGTATACTCTTCTTTGCATTCTTTACAAAGCCGCCTGATCAAACGTTGAGCCATAACAAGGTTAACCGCATTAGCAATAAGAAACGGCTCTACTCCCATTTTAAATAGACGCGAAACAGCACTTGGAGCGTCATTTGTGTGAAGTGTAGAGAAAGTAAGGTGCCCCGTATTTGCCAGTTTAATGGCAATTTCAGCGGTCTTCAAATCCCGAATCTCTCCCACTAAAACAATATCCGGGTCATGACGAAGAATCCCCCGGATCGATTGATCGAATGTCATGGAAGGAGAAATTTTCAGCTGCCTTGCTCCATCAATGATATATTCTACCGGCTCTTCAACTGTAAGTACGTTTTTAGTAGGATCAATCACATAATATAATGCGGCTACTAAGGTAGTTGATTTACCGCTACCAGTAGGGCCCGTAATAATCACAATTCCTGAGGGTTGTTGAATAGATTTGACAAAGTTTGTTTTGGCTACTTTTTGCAAACCAAGTAAATCTAAATCTCTGATCACTTTACGATCGTCTAAGATTCGAATTACAATCGATTCGAATTTCCGATCGTATTGATTACCCACAATTGGCATAATAGATACCCTGTAACGGATATTATATCCATCAATTTGACGTTGGATAAATCCGTCCTGAGAAGAATCCCGTTCAAAGCGGTCAACATTTCGTGTCTTATCTTTGATTACAGCTGAAATTGCCTCTGGTTTTACATTTTTCTGCTGATACCATAGTTGTAGCTTCCCATCTATTCTGAAACGAATATCTGTTGTGGTTGGTCCACTTGGAATTATATGTAAGTCACTAACTCCTTGTCGTACCGACTCAACAAGCATCCCCTCAACCAGGGAATTAAGCATACTCTGGTTGATTTCAGCGTCGATTTCTTCTTCATCAACCTCTTCGTCTCCTCCGTCAATGTCTGTTTCTTCGTAATCAATCTCTTCGAGGAGGTCAAGAAATTCGTTTTTTCTCTCATAAACTTTTCCAAGAATCTGCTCTACTAAATCATAATTACAATATACAAGCTCTGTTTGCTTGAAATTGAGGCGGTTAATTAATCCCTGGATGTTTGGATCAGAAGGATCAGCCGCAGCAATCGTTATTGCTCCGTTTTGTCTTTGATAGGGAAGTGCTTTATGATGAACCAGCTCATCAATAACATCTTCAGGCAGTTTTTCAACATTCTTTTTGATGTGCTCGATAATCTCGTCCGGAACTACATCCAAATCACTTAAAACCTCTCTAAAAGCATAAACCCTGGAGATTTCCCGCATTATGAGGTGTCTATTCAACCCTATTTCCTGGACAAGGATTTGACCGAGCCTCCTGGAACTGTTTTCGGGCTCTTCTTCCAGGATTTCTAAAGCCTGCTGAAGTTGCTCATCCGTAACAACTCCCTTACTCACAAGAATATCGCCAATATGTCGCCTGATATTGATTTTACCCATGAATAAGAATTCTAGTCGTTATAGTCCTGCATCTGGTTTAATGACAGCTGATTCAGAGGAAACTATTGTAATTGCAATCAATGAAATCATGATAAACAGATTTATAAATAGATTTATCGTATCAATTACTGATTGCATTTTGTAAGTAGTTTGGATCTCATAATACTCGGCTAGTTGTTTGGCATTTTCCCGCAATGCTCCCGACTCGGCCCCTAACCTAAACCTGCTAATTGCTGTCTGGGTGAACACACCTGTTTCTTCTATAGACTCGATCAACCCAGCACCGTCTTTTAACATTCGTTTTATAGCAACTTCTTTTATTTGTTTTTCTATGTAAGAATTTCTGCAAGCCTCTGCTGCTACACGAATTACCTCGATATTTTGCCCTGAACCACTGTAAAGAGTGTAGAAAACTCTTGAGAAGATTTCGATACTGGTTTTGTGTAATAAGTCACCAATAACGGGAATTCTTATAATGAAACGATCAATAAATAACCTGCCAGCTTTTGTACTGGCGAAATATAGGAATCCCACTGTTGGGGCTATGAAAGAAATTAGAATATACACCCAGTTATCTCTCAGCCAGTAACTCAAATCCAAGGTACTTTGAGTCATTGGAGGAAGCGTAATACCCATTTCAACGAATAATTCTGCTGTGGATGGAAAGATATATCCTACATAGAAAAGAATTACACCAATTACTGCTATTACAGTTACAGCCGGCATCATCAGCGACCGCTTCATATTCTTCTTGAACTCTGCATCCCTCTCCAAAAACTTCGCTGTACTTTCAAAAACCAGAGCCATATTACCCGAAGTAGATGCTACACTAAGCATGTAGGCTGCAAACTTACCAAATATCTTTTCATGCTTACCGTATACCTGGGCCCCTTCTTTACCATCCTTAAGATCTTTTTGGATTTCTTTGATAACTTCTTTCATTCTTTTGTTGGCAGTATCTTCAATAAGAAGATTCAGAATTTCATCGAAAGTAAGTTGTTGCTTTAGAAGGTCTGCAGAAAGGCTTATGAATGAAACCACCTCATTCATTGGTACACCGCCAGCAAAATCGAATAGTTTTTTATTAATACTTACTACCTGGTAGCCCAGTTTAATTAAAGCACGTTCTAACTCTTCTTTACTATATGCCTCTTGCTCACCACTAAATGCTTTTTTCCCTGTTTTTTTAACCTTGTATATAAAATTGGTTTTCTGATCTAATGACTGAATCTTTAGTCCATTAGTTTTTGATAAGCGATCTACTTTTAACTGGGCATCTTTTTTGTTAGGAGCTTCAAACTCTGTTTGTACTAATTTACCTTTCTGAGATACCGCTTTGAGTCTAAATACTGCCATTTTACCTTAATTGATTATTCCCATTCAATATTATTAGAATAGATTACAGCAGTCAGGTTATCCAGGCCACTTGTTGGTACTGCTGTAATTTTAAAATAAGTATTAGTTGCTTCCGTAATTGAGAAAGTTCCTACCACTGTTGACGAATCCAATGCTATATCTTGCAGGGTGATATTCACATAAGTGCCTCCGCCACCACCTAAAGCTACAGGTCTGCCATAATAGGTTTGGCCCACTAAGCCGGCATCAATAATATCCTGACGCAACATATCATTGAAAGACTCATCCCGGGCGCGCTCAAATAAAACGATACCAACTACAGTCATCAAACCTACAACTATAGACACAATTACCAATAAAAAAACTTGTTGCTGTCCCACACTGCAAAATTATTAAAAAAAAAGCTTTCCGACATTAAGAAGGAAAGCTTTCAAAAATGAACACTAAACAGAATTAGTTATTGTCATCCCAAGCAATATTACCTTCTGTAATAGTAGCCTGAAGTGTGTTAGATGCAGCTGAAGAAAGTGTAACTGAACCTGTAATTCTGCTTGCCGGGTGAGCAACTACTACTACGTTACCAGCATTTACAGTTAAAACATATCTACCATTGGAATTTGTTGCAGTGGTACCATTGGTTCCATCAATAGAATCAGCAGCAAAAGCCATAGTATTGAAAGTAAGACCTGTGAAAGTGTTACCACCACCACCAAGCATAGTAGGCTTTATGTAATAGCCCTGTGCAGCTGCTGCTATAGATGCAACATCCTGACGTACGGAATCTAAGTTTGCTGAATCAGCAGCACTAGAGAAAGTGTTGATAGCTACTACTGTAGCAATACCAACGATAATTGTTACTAGAATTACAAGAAGTAATTGTTGTTGACCCATAATGATCTCCTAGGTTGTTTTTTTGTTTTAAAATTATTTAAAAACAAGTTCAGAAATACTCTTTT
>JAKSCW010000075.1 GCA_022360375.1 Balneolales bacterium | reverse complement strand
CAAATCCAGGTCAGCAGTATCAATTCGATGAAATAGGTACCGATAATGGCATTTTTTCGAGATCCACGGGTTCGTTTATTGGAAAAGCTGAAGTATCAAGTCAGGTAAATAACAGACATTTCATAAAAACGGGAATAAATATTCAGGCTGATGTTGTTGATTTTGAAAGCATAAACCTTCAGCCGTTAACTAACGATGGTGTATCTCTCCCGGAAGGAACCCCTGAAGATCTTATCCCATTTGTTCAGCTTGGTATTCCGGATGTGGGTACAACTAACCACAGTAAATTTACAAGAAAACCACTTACTGTGGGGGCATATGTCCAGGACAAAATAGAATATGATAACTTCATTGTTAATGTGGGTGTACGGTTCGATTATTTTAATCCGAATTCACAAGTAGCAGCAGATCCTATGGACCCTGATATTACGAATCCAATTTTGGAGTCTAACAGGGCATTAACTTTAGAAGAACGTGAAGAAATATGGTGGACTGATGTTGAAGCAAAATACCAGTTTAGTCCACGGGTTGGTATTTCTTATCAGGCAAGTGACAGAGGGGTGATTTATTTTTCATATGGTTATTTCTTTCAAATGCCTTCTTATGAATTTCTTTTCACGAACAGTCAAATATTGTTGCCAGAGAGCTCGGGAGTTGCGGGTATTTTCGGAAACCCGGATTTAGATCCGGAAAGATCTACACAATATGAACTGGGATTGAAATATGAGATATTAGACGGTACGGGACTGGAAGTTACAGGGTTTTATAAAGATACCCGGGATTACGTTTCTTCCGGAGTTGTTGAGCCTACCTACCTGGCAAATGTGAGATATGCGACTTGGATTAACAGGGATTACTCGATCTCAAAAGGGCTAACAGTTGCCGTTAATCAGTTTATTAATCAACGATTTAATTTCGGAATTGACTACACTTTTACATCAGTAGAGGGTAGCAATTCGGATCCGGCGGCTGAGTTTAACCGGGCGGTAAGTTCCGGAGACCTAAGCGGACAATCACTTACCAAGATAATTCAGCCTTTGGATTGGGATAGAACTCACATATTAAATGGAACCATTTTTTATAGTGGAAAGGATCATGGGGCAAATCTGGCGGCTAGATTTCTTAGCGGCACCCCATATACCCCAACAACCCCATTCGCAGTTAGAACAGGGCCTTCAGCCTCTGTTCGGGATTTAGCAAATACGGCAAGATACCCAAGCCGGTTTACTGTCGATTTAAATACTTTCTATAATGTGAATGTTTCAGGCGAAGAGGTGCGAATATTTCTTAATATTTTCAACATCTTAGATAGTGAAGTAATAAACAATATCTTCACTGATTCAGGTTCGCCTGATGGCCCACTACTCACCCCGATCACTTTCGATAATACTTTTTTTGATGATCCTTCTCGATATGGCGAACCGAGACGTATTCAACTAGGAATCCAATTTTCATTTTGACAAGAAATAAGATGACCAAAAGACTTTCTTTTTTATCATTTCTACTTATTGCACTAACCAGTATTTCTTTGCTAGCGCAAGATACGGAGTATATATCCAGTGAAGAACGAGCGTCGTTCCAATTACGCAAAAAATCAATTATGGATGGCAACAGGCTTCGTGCTACGTATCACAATAGTGGCCATGCAGGTAGATATGACGGACAAAATACGGATGAAATTCTTTTTGAATTTCCTATAAACACAGATAGAACCTATATCTATTTCGTTTCGGCGGTAATGGGAGCAGAGGTTGCAAACGAGCATCCAACTGGCCCTGAAGCTTTTCAAGTTGTGAATGTTTCTGAAGGGCGAACTTCTAGTACTGGTGAATCCTGGACGATGAACCCAATTGAAGGGTATGCAAGATCGGTAGAAGATACTCCGGAAATGGCAAGAAGCGATAGGGGCCCCGGTTCAATTCTTGGGAATACCTGGCCAAATTCGTGGCCAGACAAATTTGAAGAAAGTGCTGATGGATGGGCCGGATCATGGAATGGTTATTTCGGAAGGGACCAATTTAATGCTGATCTGGAATTTTATTACAAGGCAGGGGATGATTTGTATGACAGATTTTTAGGAGAGGGCTCAAGCAACCAGATATTTTATCCGGATACAACCGATCTTACAAGAGGTGGATTAGGAATTTTAATGGATACCAGGATAATGGCCTGGTCTCAATTTCTTATCAACACTACACATTTCAATATTTTTGAAATAACCAATGATGGTTCATATGACTACAGGAAAGTAGCTTTCGGGTTGTGGATTGCGGACTTAATTGTTGGATCGACAGACACCCCAACGTTTGATGATTTGAGATCTATCGCATATCTGTCAACAGAAATAAGAAGCCCGGCACCGGAAGAATTCGATGATACCTTTATTGGTGAAATGGGGATTCAGTTTTTAGAAACTCCGGGAAATTCAATTGATGGAATAGATAATGATGGAGATAGTGATTTTTATGATTCTCAAAACGAGTTATACAATCCTGATTACGTAGACCTTTACTCCACTATTTATAATAACCCCAGCAGTTTTTATGACAGGGACACATTAGTAAACTTCATTATACCAAAGTTTGAATTAGAAGATTTTGATGAATTTGTTATTTGTCCAGGTGATAAGATTGTACTTATCCAGGATAATGGGGATCGTATTATATCTACCTATCCGGAGGCAGGAGAAAGTGTATACTCAAGAGGGCAAGTCATTACCTCTGATGGTAGCTGTATAACCGTACAAGAAGATATTGTACTTGATGAGGAAGGAGAAATCGATACCGAGGTTGATTTGCATGTCGATCAAATAGACAATGATTTAGATGGGCTTATCGACGAAAATCAACCTAATCATTTCGAGAAAGCTACCTTCATTAACGGGTCAGCGGTTACCATTCAGGTCAGGTATATCAACTACATGAACTTTGTAATTGGTGATACCCTTCAATCAGGTTTAATTGTGGCTAATGGTGAGATCCGGTCAAAACTGGAATCTGATGCGTCCTTCAATACATTGGTTACAAACTATCAGGCACAATTGCGGGAAGTGTACGGAGCGGATAGATCAGAAGATTTTTATAACAACTATTTTCATACACATCTTACTGCCGCGCCCATGATTGATGAGGCACGTGACGATTACTTTGATAATGATAATGATTGGTTTGTTGGGCAGGATGATGTAGGAATAGAAGGAGATGAAGGGACTTCAAGTGCTGGCCAGGGAGATGGCTTTCCAACTTCCGGAGCAGGTACTTCCGTACCTGGTGAGCCCAATATTGATAAAACCGATGTTGCCGAAAGCGATCAATTAGGTGTTTCCAGGGCCAGAATTTTTGCAGCAGGTGCATTTCCTCTTAACCAGGATGCATCTATATGGAGAAATTATCTTCTTCCAGGTACTTTTGAAAGGGAAGGAGAGTCAGGAAGGGATGATGACATATTTGTAGCATCTTCACTGTTTCCATTAGGCCAAGGGCAAACTGAGCGCTTTGCAGTGGCGATTACCGGGGTTCAGGAAAATACTCCAAGTTCCCAGGATGATAGAGATAAAACAAACCTTAATTTAGAAGAAGCGTTTAAAGCATATGATAATGATTACCAGTTTGCCGTAGCTCCTCAGCCGCCAATTCTAAGTGCAGTTGCCAGCGACGGTAAAGTGACCTTGTACTGGGATACTTCTTCTGAAGAATCTTTTGATCGCTACATACAAAACATAACCGGGAATGGATTCGACTTTGAAGGATATAAAATATACAGAGCAACTGATGAGTCATTTGAAGAGGTATTGACCATTACCGATGGACAAGGTTCTCCACAGTTCAATAAACCACTCGCAATCTATGATATAAGGAATGGCATTCGGGATTATCATCCTATTCCTATTAATGGAGTACTTTATGATTTAGGAAGCGATTCAGGTTTAAGGTACACCTACGTTGATTCAACAGTTACAAATGGGCGCAGATACTTTTACGCAGTTACCGGTTTTGATTATGGTTCTGAATCAGCGGGTATTTCGCCGTCTGAATCCAGAATTCAAATAAGCAGAAACCCGGATGGCACTATAATTCTTGGACAGAATGTAATCGAAATACGTCCTGCAGCGGAACAAGCTGGTTACATTTCTGCTGAAAACCCATTGGCAGCTCTTGTTAATGGAAGTCCTGGAGGGACTATTTCGGTAGACGTAGTTGACCCTACACAAATAAAGGAAGACAATATATACCATATAACTTTTGAAGACTCCTTATATGCTGGTTTTGCAAACAATCCGGATACTGTAAAGACAAAGAACTTCACACTAACCAATGTTACAAGTGGTACTCCGGATACACTGCTGGCAAATTCTACCCTGTTCAATGGAGAAAGTGTACCTGTTGTTGAAGGGTTTTCGCTTACTGTTGAAAATGAAACAGAATTTGGAATAAATGAAGCTCTGTCAGGCTGGAGTACTACCAGGGATATAATTCCCCATACGTATGAATTCCTGACTGCAAATACACGTCAGAATGTGGCAGACTATATGATTGTTTTCAGTGATGAACTGGGTTTTGGACAATCAAGCGATATCGAAATTGAGCGTTCAATTGGCGACTTCAGAAATTACCCTTCTGTACCAACGAACTTCAAGGCGATAAATCTTAGTACAAATCAGGAAATTGATTTTGCCTATGTACCTGTTACAAGAAATCCTGGTATCTGTACATTCGAACCAGAAGTTGGAGCAGTAGGCTTCTTCTCATCGTATAGAAGAAGCGGAGGTTTTACATGTTCAGGAGCTCTTTCAGATAATATTTATCTAATAGAAGATTTCAGAGGTGAAGAGGATGTTGCCACTTATCGTATACGAATGAACGTGGTAACTGGAATAGTAGGTGGTGAAACAGTTACCCAGAGTGTTAACCCTACTGCTGGTGATACTCTTTATGTTAGCCTGAACAAGCCATTTATTGAAGGAGATGAATTTCGGTTTGTAATCGCCGAAGAGAACCTGGCAAGTGTGGATAATGAGCTCGCTTCATCGGAACTGGATGAAATCAAAGTTGTGCCAAATCCTTATATAGTTACAAACCCCTATGAAATTCAGGCTACAAGTACTAACAGACAACAGCAAAGGGAACTCCATTTTACCAATCTGCCAATACCTTCAACCCTGAGGATCTTTACTGTTTCTGGCTTTTTAGTGAGAGAAATCCCGATAGAAAGTTCAAACGTTCGTAGGGCTGGAGGCGAATTTGGCGGAACCTATGTTTGGGATATGCTTACTAAAGATAATCTGGAGATATCATACGGGGTGTATATATACCATGTAGATGCGCCAGGAATTGGTGAGAAAACAGGAAAATTTGCAGTTATTAAATAGAATATTTCCATGAAAACAAATAGATACATTACCTTATTATCATTCTTGATTTTCACTGTCTTTGTAAGCGATACTGCAAATGCACAGTCTGTTTCAAAAACAGGAACAACGGCTGCTCAGTTTTTAACTATTCCGGTTGGTGCCAGGTCTTCGGCAATGGGAGGGGCAGTAGTAGCAGATGTGAGTGATGCTTCAGCTATGTATTGGAACCCGGCTGGTTTGGCAGATGTGCAGCAAAATGAACTAATGGTTGAATACGCGGACTGGTTTGTGGATATAAATCACAATTATTTTGGTGTCGCTATTCCATCAGAGAGAGGGGTATTTGGCATTAATATCATTGCCCTAACTATGGGTGATTTTGAAGAAACAACCTTCGATCAACCTGAAGGCACAGGGCGCACATTCAATTCCTACATGCTTTCCGGAGGAGTTTCTTATGCAACATACCTCTTTGATAAATTCAGGATAGGAGGAAATGCCAAGTTTGTACACGAGACAATTTTTGAGACCTCAGCAACTACCTTTGCATTTGATGTAGGTACATTATACGAATTGCCCTTTTATGGGATTCGATTCGGGGTAAGTGTTACCAATATTGGTTCGAGACTTCAGCTTGATGGAGATGGACTGATAGTTCCTGTTGATATTGCAGAAGACATTGATGGTAATTATGAATCTGATGCTAAATTGGTTACTGATGCCTTCGAGCTTCCGCTTTCACTGAGAGTGGGATTTGCTGCTGATGTAATTGATAACGACCAGATTCGTACCACACTTACTGTAGACGGAACGAGTCCTTCCGATAACCTTCAAAGTCTCAGTTTTGGAGGTGAAATCGCCTTATTGAATGAATTATTCCTGATTCGTGGAGGAATCCCTTATGTGGGAATCAGAGATCGTACTCAGCAATACAACCTAGGAATCGGAATGAATCGGGGATTCAACAATAATAACCTGAAACTAAGATTTGGTTATGCTTTTGAATCTTATCAGTATCTGAATTCTGTAAACAGAGTAACTCTTCAAATACTTTTTTAGATAACCTTAACAGCTAAACAACCTTAAAAAAACGAGGTAAAACATGATAAAAGCTACAAAATGCTTATTGGTGTTAGTTAGTCTCTTCATAGGGGCTGGTTCAACATTAATGGCACAAGATGTCACTCCCATTACGGAGGCTCGGGATCTTGATTTAGGAACAACAGTTACCGTTGAAGGTATATTAACTTCTCCGGATTATAACTTCTTTAATAATCAGTTCTTTATTCAAGATAGCTCTGCTGGAATTAGCATCTTCCTAGACGGGGATAATTCAACCGGCACAAATTCTGATGGTGACTCACCATTTGCTTCCGGTGATAGTATCAGGGTAACAGGTACTCTTATTGATACGAATGGTTTACTCGAGATAGAAACCGATTCAATGAGCTACACTATTATAAATAGCGGTAATACAATTCCTGCTCCGGTTGCGATTACACCTGAAGATTTAACTCTGGATAGTGATTATCAGGGAATGCGCGTTTTAATTAATCCTGTTTCATTAGCAGACGGAGAAACCTGGCCGGCTGATGCACAAACAAGCTCAGGAGTAAATGTTGATGTAGTTTCGGGAGATTCTACTTTCACATTGCGTATCGATCGTGATGAATCTTTCTATGATGGTGCACCTGCGCCTGGGCCTAATTTTGCACTTGTTGGAAATTTAGGTGCATTCTTCTCTCCTCAAATCTTTCCATTTTATGAAGGAGATGTTACTAATTCATATGCAATAGATTTTACTATAAATACTTCTACACTACCAGATACTCTTCGTGAGCAGGACTTTATTCAATTACGGGGAGCAGTTAACGGAAACGGTGGAACATATCTTGGTAAATCTATTGACTGGAATTCGGGTTCCGAATTAGTTGCAGAAAATGTTGGTGGAGATTATTGGAATCTAAGCTTCTATCTTTTAGAAGGAGATAATCTTATCTACAAGGTTTGGTCTGGCTTTGATGAAAATACAGGTACCAATAATGGTGATGGCGGATGGGAAGTAGTTTCAGCCAACCGTGAATTAAGTGTTGCCAGTGACACCACTGTACTTATCTACAGCGACAGTGATAATCCTCCTTTCGAAAGTGATCCTGATAGCGTGACTTTGATGTTCCGTGTGAATGTTGGGGCATTTGTTCAGGATTTCTCTTTTGATCCGACAACTGATAAAGTTGGAGTCAGAGGTAGTACAGATCTATTTGATAACCCAGCTGATTGGAGCGCTTCCGCTTTTTATCTAGACCAGCAAGGTTCATCAAGTGATAATTTATTCTACGCGGGAACCCTGAAAGTAGATAATGAAGCTGCAGATACACTTGGTTCGTTACCATATAAATTTGTTCTTGAAACCGAAGGTGGGTCCGTATTTTGGGATAACTTACCAGGATCACCAGATGGTAACAGGTTTCTTGATATTCCAACCCAGGATTCAACCATACGATGGGTTAATTTCCAGGAAGTTGCTCCTACAGCGGCTACTATTGTAACTGCAGATGTGACTTTCGAGGTTAACGTAGCCGTACTTGAAATTCTGGGATACTTCGATTCAGGTATTGGGGATGAAATAGTTGTACGTGGTGAACCACCATTGGATTGGGGAACTTCAGAATCAAATACTGCCACTTTCGATGATGAAGATGTTCGCTGGACATTGACTCAGGAGTATACGAAAGCAATAGACACTCAGTTCAAGTACAAATACTTTATCGAGTATCATGAATCGCGTACCGATGAAACTTCAGAAAACTATATAGAAGCTATCGATGAGAACGAGGATTTCGGATATGAAGAACCAGCTACAACAGGTGGTGCTGACCGATTATTCGATTTTATTGATGCTACTGCGCAAGGTACCGGACTCCAGTATTTTAATGATATCTCAACAGGTGGTATCATAACAGCTGAAAACACTCCAAATGGTACCATGTCTGTTACTTTTGAAATCGATATGTCGCCTGCGTTGGAGGCTGATGTACCTTTTGATCCAACTTCAGATTCATTATACCTGCAGCTTGAGTCTAAGTTCACTGCATTGATTAATGGATACCGATCTGGTGGTGGGTTCTTCGAAGATGTAAGTGCAAATGGAACCGCAGAAGACATTGAGTCCCTTCGCTTTACTGCAGTAGAAGGAGAAACCAACATTTATTCGCTTACATTAGACTTGGTACTTCCAACAATCAACGATTTTGGATATGTAGTTCGTTATGGTAAACCATTTTCTGACTATGAAGGAATGGTAACCAATGGTGATGGATTTGCTGCTGGTCGTAGATATTACCAGTTTGCTACCCCAACTTCGGTGGTATTCCAAGGTGAAGATCCCTTCCTAGGGGAAGTTTATAATTCTTCCTGGTCTGAAACTAACCAGTTCCAAAGAGTAACCTGGGCTCCTGATGACCTGGAGTATGAGATACAACCAGATTACCCAAGTTTGGTAGGTACAAGTAATGAAGATGAAGGAGTGAATCCGGAATTATTCTCATTACATCAGAATTACCCGAATCCATTTAACCCGACAACCAATATTGGTTTTACACTGCCAAATGCAGCTAATGTAACACTTACAGTGTACAATGTATTGGGTCAGGAAGTTGCTTCCATACTTGATGGAAAGACAATGACCTCGGGTACACACACAGTTGCTTTTGATGCTCGTGCACTTGCTTCAGGTATGTATATCTACCGGATTGAAGCAGGAAACTTTGTAAGTACAAAGCGCATGATGCTCATTAAATAAAAGCGCAAATAAAAAAATTAAGTCTTTTCTCACAGGTGCTTTGAAAGGCACCTGTGTATTTCTAACCTAGGAATCGGTAATGGCATCAACCATTTATGATATAGCGAAAAAAGCAGGGGTAAGTATAGCCACCGTTTCTCGAGTATTTAATGAAAGCAATAATGTTTCTGAAGCTACTCGTAAAAGAGTCCTGGAAGTTGCTGAAGCTGTGGGCTATCACCCGCAGGCCTTCGCACAAGGCCTGGCAAGCAAAAGAAATAATACCGTAATGGCCGTTGTACCCATCATTTCCAATTACTTTTTCATGGAAGTTCTGGGAGGTATACAAGACAAACTTACCGAGATGAAATATGAGCTTACCATTTTTAATGTGACCTCTGGTGAGCATTTATTTGAAGAAGTTGAGAGAGTCTTAAAAAGAAGGTGGGCAGATGGGTATCTTTTCATCTCCGTTCATCTGTCCGAAGAGCAATGGAAACGATTGCAACGATTAAATGTACCAATAACGCTTGTTGATGAACACTTTGAAGGGTTTGACTCAGTTAGTGTTGATAATATCCAGGGAGCTTACAGGGCTACAAAGTGTTTAATCAGTCAGGGGTATAAAAAAATTGCGATGCTTTCCGCATTAGAAACATCAAAGCCTATCAGAGATCGCCTTACTGGTTATAAAAAGGCGCTGAAAGAATATATGATCCCTTTTTGTAACGAATACATTGTAAGTGGTGATTCAGTATACCGGGATGGATTTACTGAAAGAGGAGGTTATGAGGCGATGATTAAAATGCTAAGTATGGAAGAGCCTCCTGAAGCATGTTTTTGCGCTTCAGATATACAAGCACTGGGAGCACTAAAAGCAATGGAAGATGTTGCCAAATACATACCTATCATTGGCTATGATGACATTGAACTCGCTGAGTACATTGGACTATCTACTATCAGGCAGCCAATGAAAGATATGGGTTACTTTGCAACTCAAAATCTACTAGAGCGGTTAAAAAACAATTCTAAAGCCATTTCTCAAACCATTTATTCACCCGAATTAATTCTTCGATCTTCAACAAAATAAAAATGAAACGATTTTTTTGTTTTTCTCTTGGACTATTCATCCTTACGAACATTCATCAAATTACAGCCCAGGTTGTAACCTTTACTCCATCTTTTGCAACAGAAAATGACTCGTTAGTTATTGTTTTTGATGCTACTGAAGGTAATGCAGCACTTGAAGGATTTACCGGGGATGTATACTTACACACTGGTGTTATAACTACAGAAAGTACCAACAATACGGATTGGAGGTATGTGCCAAACGGGTGGGATGAGTACCCGGAAAAGGTACTCGCAACACCACTTGGAGATAATAAATGGGAGTTTAAATATCTGCCAAACATCAGGGATTTTTTTGGAATTACTAATGAAAGTGAGCAAGTACTTGAAGTTGCCATGCTTTTTCGGGGTACTAATACCGGGGTAGGTGACCCTGTGAGTGTTGGGCGTGATTCAGATGGCGGAGATATATTTGTAGAACTTTTTGAAGGTGAGATTCTGGCAAAATGGGAACAACCCATTGAAGAAGTTACAGTGGTAAACCCAGGAGAAGAGGTAGAGTTCCTTGGCCTTGGCACAACAAATTCCGGAACGTTAACACTTCAGGTTTTTCTTAATGAGGTAAGAGTTGATTCTGTAGAAAACGATTCGGTCTCCTATACTTTTTCAAGTGAAATAACCGGTAATTTTGAATTAACGCTTATCGCAGATAACGGTAGTGGATTAGCAGATACGACTTCATCGCGAGTGGTCGTTTACGAGACTGTGTATGAAAGTCGTCCCGAAGGGTTGAGAGATGGTATTACCTATAGTGATGCAGCAGCTTCAGATGTATATGTTTCTTTATTTGCTCCAGGGAAAGAGAATGTTTTTGTTATTGGGGATTTCAATGATTGGCAGGCAGATTATAACTATGCCTTAAAAAAAGACTCAGTTAGTCCCGGTGAGGTCTGGTTTTGGACCGAAATCACAAATTTAACCCCCGGAGAGGAATATGGATATCAATATCTCATTGATGAATCCATCCGCATTGTTGATCCTTATTCTGAGTTAGTGTTAGACCAGAATCATGACCCGTTTATCCCGGAATCAGTTTTTCCCAATCTTAAAGAATATCCTACAGGCAAAACAAGTGGGTTAGTTGGCTTGCTTCAACCCGGAAAAGATGAATTCATTTGGTCTGATGATGAGTATGTGAGGCCGGAAAAAGAAAATTTAGTCATTTATGAATTATTGATTCGGGACTTTTTGGAGGATCGTAGCTACCAGTCATTAATCGATACCCTGGATTATTTGGAACGCTTAGGCATTAATGCCATTGAGTTGATGCCAATTAATGAATTTGATGGAAATGATAGTTGGGGCTATAACCCTGCTTCCCATTATGCCATTGACAAATATTACGGTACTCCTGAAAAGTTCAAAGAATTCGTAAATGAGGCACATAATCGTGGTATTGCTGTAATTATAGATATTGTTTTGAACCATGGAACAGGTGCCCACCCACTCTATCAAATGTACGAATTTGGTTCTAATCCATATTTTAATACCGAACCCAGACACTCATACAATGTGTTTAATGATTTCAACCATCAATATTTCGGTACTCAACGCTATGTTCAGCGGGTAGTTGAACATTGGATTAATGAATATAAGGTTGACGGTTTTCGTTGGGATTTAACCAAAGGATTCACTCAGAATTGTACAGAATCAAATGAAGGATGCACGAATAGCTACCAGCAAGACAGGGTAGACATACTTAAACAATATGCCGACTACCAATGGGAAGCGGATTCCTCATTCATCATTATTCATGAACATCTTGGAACAGATGCCGAAGAGACCGAGTGGGCCGATTACCGCATTGATGAAGGAAAAGGAATCATGCTGTGGGGGAAAGCGAATTTTGAGTACAATGAAGCTACAATGGGATACACAGATAATTCCAACCTGTTTAATGTGCTATCCGAATCAAGAAGCTTTCAGAAACGGCATCTTGTTGGATATATGGAAAGCCATGACGAGCAATGGCTAATGTTTAAAAACCGAAGTTTTGGAGCTTGTGAGAATTTTCCGGAAGGAGGTAATGGTTGTGATACAGATCCCGGGGATTATAACGTAAGAGAGTTGAGTACTGCACTCGGCAGGCAAAAATTAGCTGGGGCTTTCTTTTTCACTTTACCCGGGCCCAAAATGCTATGGCAATTTGGAGAAGTTGGTTATGGGTACGGAGATAATGGGGAGCAATGTCTTAAACCAGGAGGTGATTCTGATGGAGATTGTGCAGCTTCAGTTGCAGGCAGAACAGGTGCGAAACCTGTCAGATGGGATTATTGGAATTCTCCGGATACTGAGGAACGGGTGAAACTGTATAAAACATGGGCAGCACTAATCAACCTGAGAAACAGTAGTCCCGCATTTACAAATCCTAATTCAGCCATTTCTAATCTGTCAAACCAAGTGAAAGAAATAACACTTCAGCATGAGGACAGCGATGTTTTTATTGTTGGAAACTTTGGAGTAAGTCCTACTTCCTTTAACACCGACTTCCCGACAACAGGTACCTGGTATGATTTTTTTGAAGGCACAAGTTTTGATATCTCTGGTACTCAGCAGTTTTTCACATTAGCACCAGGAGAATTTAAGGTGTTTACGACAAAAGAATTTGAAACACCGGAAACCGGGATTTCGGTTTCAAATGAAGAAGACATTACTGAAGAAATTCCACTTTCTTTTAAGCTTTACCCAAACTATCCAAACCCGTTTAATCCTGCTACTACAATTACTTACGAAGTAGCTAACAATGCAAAGGTAAGTCTGGAAGTATATAACGTACTGGGACAAAAAGTGAGAGAGTTAGTTAACGAAATTCAAACTCCCGGTGTGTACACTGTTTCATTTGATGCCACAGGATTAAGCAGTGGCATATATTTTACCCGTTTTGTTTCCGGGGGCACTATTTATACTCAAAAAATGATGCTTCTCAAATAATTAACCATCTTACGTTACATTCATGAAAACTTTATCAAGAGCGCTCTCTGTTTCACTGTTAGTTATCTCTGGGCTTTTTATTTCATGTGCTCCTCAAAGCCAGGAAGAACCGCCCTTAAGTATTGTTGAACATCCGGAATGGAGTAAAAACGCAAATATTTACGAAGTAAATATTCGTCAGTATTCTGAGGAAGGTACTTTTGCAGCTTTTACTGAAGACATTCCCCGGCTAAAAGAAATGGGAGTAGATATTTTGTGGCTGATGCCTATTCACCCAATTGGAGAAATAAACCGGAAAGGAACCCTTGGCAGCTACTATTCGGTACAGGATTATAAGGCAGTGAATCCCAACTTTGGAACCGAAGACGATTTTCGGGCTTTGGTAGAAAAGGCACATGAACTTGAAATGAAAGTTATTATTGATTGGGTAGCTAACCATACTGCCTGGGATAATCCATGGACTGGAAACCCGGATTGGTATGAACTGGATGAGGAAGGAGGGTTTATGCCGCCCCGGGGCACCGATTGGTCGGATGTAATACAATTGGATTATACCAATGATGACATGAGAGTCGCCATGATCGACGCTTTGGTCTATTGGGTAAGGGAGTTCAATATTGATGGATACAGGTGTGATGTTGCAGGAATGGTACCTACCGATTTTTGGATTGAAGCGCATCAAAAACTAGATGAAGTAAAAGACGTGTTTATGCTTGCTGAAGATGGCGAACCTGAGTTGCTGTTTGAAGCATTTGATATGAATTATGCCTGGGAATACGCCCACGTAATACGTGAAATTGCAAAAGGAGAAATGACGTTTCAGGATTTAGATGATCTTTTTGCACGTGACGCATCGCGATTTCCTGCCAATTCTTACCGGATGTATTTTACCACCAACCATGACGAAAACTCCTGGAATGGATCAGACACTGAGCTGTATGGTCCGAACTTCGAAAACTTTGCCGTTTTATCTGCTACGGTAGCAGGGATGCCACTTATCTACAATGGACAAGAGGGTGGATTAGACAAACGCTTAGAGTTTTTTGAAAAAGATCAAATTGATTGGAAAGACTATCCGTATGAAGATTTTTTTAAACTTCTTCTCTCCATACATAAAGAAAATGAAGCGCTTTGGAATGGAGCTTATGGTGGCGACAGAACAAGAATTGAATCACCGGAGGGCACGTATGTATATAGCCGGAAAAAGGGACAAAACGAAGTAATTGTGGCTATCAATATCACTGAAAATCCAAAACAGATTTCTGTACCGGTGTGGTCTTCAACTACCTATACAAAATATGGGGTAATTGAAGGTGAGTTTATAGAGGATGAAGCTTCCTCTTATGAATTTGAACTCCCTCCAAATAAATGGTTCATATTAGCCAGTAAATAGTAAACCAAAGTCAAAAGCATGTCTGATTCATCCACAAACAAACCAAGACTCAGTTTTATTCAAATCTGGAATATGAGTTT
>JAKSCW010000225.1 GCA_022360375.1 Balneolales bacterium | reverse complement strand
GTGGTTAGTAGTTGGCGTCATATCTTGTGTTGCAGTGAGCATCGATGGTTTAAACAACTTGAGGCGGCTTGGCGTATCCGGATTTTCGCGACCAAGATTCTGGTTCATCATTTCCGCAAATGTGATTGTTGAAGATTTGAACCCAATGGTATCAACATTTGCAATATTGTTACCAATCACATCCATTTTGGCCTGAAAAGCATTCAAACCACTTACTCCTGAATTTAATGATCTTACTAATGCCATAAGATTTCTCCTATTATTTGTCGCTCATTTCAGAGCATTGGGGCACTAATCGCCCTATATAGTTATTGATTTGATATTCTTTGTTATTCGTTGTTGCTGTTACCAGCACCTATTTCCTCTACATTTCCAATGGGTATGTCAATACCATTTACGGTTAGATAAACACCCGACGCGGTGTAACGGACTTTATCAGCAATGCCTTCGGCAAACGTGAGTGCATCTACCCTTACCCCATCATTGGTTGCCACAACTTCGATGGTATAAGTTCCTTCACCCATTCGCTCTCCGTTACTATTTCTGCCATCCCATTCCCAGGTATTATCTCCACCCGGAGCTCCTTCCAGGGTTTCCCTTCTAACTTCGGCTCCGCCTTCCGTTCGTATAATTATCTCAACCGATTGTGCAGAATCATTCAGTTCAAAATTGAGATTTGTTGAACCTTCAGCTCCAAGTGTAATCTTATCACTTAGTGCCCGGACCTGCTTCCCGGTTAATGAAGCGGCCATGGAGTTAGTTAACCCGGCGCTCATCAATTCCTGGCTCACCAGTAAATCTTCTAATCCATCATTTACTGCGATCAACTGTTCAACAGAACTGAATTGAGCTAGCTGCGAGGCATATTCTGTACCATCCATAGGGTTCATGGGATCCTGATTGCTCATTTGAGCTACCAATAATTCCAAAAATTCGTCTTCACCCATGGTGCTGGAACCCGTTCCGGTGGTATTGTTTTGCTGTGAAAGTGCTAACGCGCTGGTATCAATTGTTGAAATTCCCATAATCTATCCTTTATCCTATCCACTCCATTTGGTTATATCCAAACTTTCGAATCACATGCTGAAGAGTGGGTTCATGGTTCTCGCTAATCTGTTGCCCATCCGGGGATGGCCGTATACTCCTGGTGTTTTCTTCATTATCTCTTTGCTTTGGAGATTGACCAAAAAACCGGGACAAATTATCCTCCTGATTTTGATCAAATTGAAGATCCAGTTCCTGAGTTAATTCATTTTCCAAATGATCTTTAATTTCCTGGAGATGTTGCTGAAGAAGTCGGTTTAATTCCGAATTTGATGCCGCAATTTTAATTTGCAGAACCCCATCCACACTTCGGGTTGTAAGTTCTATGTTGTTGCCATCTTCTAATTCAAAACTATGCTTTTGCCAGACTTCGGTATTTTCCTGTGCTTCAGGTTTTGCCTGCCGCAGAACCTCGCTAAATGAGGTTAATACATTCCTCCTGGCCGTTGCATTAGCAATTGGAAGTTCCCCCAACCGAATATATCCAAACATGGAAGAATCCTGGTTTACCTTTGGTTCAATAACCAATTGTTCTTCTACCATATATTCCTGAAGCAGTGCTTCTTGTTCGGCTGTGAGTGTAGCAGTGGGATAAGAGAACCCGGGTTCCCCGATACTGGTTACCGTACTTTCAAAAACCCGACCATTCCCTTCCAGTACTTTTAATTCACTTCTTTCACCATTAATAACTGCTAAGCGATCTCCCTGCAGAGGAGCGGCTGAACGCTCTTTGTTTGTAAGTTTTGTTTCTTTTACTGCAACCTCACCGGCTTTAAAACTCTGTATAGTTTGCATAGTTTCAGCATCCATATCCATGCCGCCGGCTATTAAAGAAACCGGTTCAACTTTGTGATTCAGGGATGCATTATTGTTCATACTGGTTTCAGCTCGCAGCGAAGTTTGCTGCACCTGGGAAACCTCCATCCCTTCCGAACCTGGCTTACTCACAGGTGAAACCTGATTAACGGCAACCAATTCCTGACGACGAAGTGACAACACGGTTTTTTCGAAGTTTACCGGTTCAGGCTCAATGTCTTGGTTCGTTTCAGCTTTGCTTAGCCCGGAATTAAACGCTCCCGGTTCTGCTTGTGAGCCAGTAGAACCCTTCTCCACTATATTCGGGCTTCCAGTCTCAGATAATGATTCCTCATCGAAACGGGTAGTACCCTCGTTCTCAGCTCCCTGCTTAGAAGTATCTTTGTTGAATACCGTCACCGTTGATTTTTGATCTGACAATAATTCCTTTTCTATACTAATTCCGGAAGCATCATTTTCCACTTGAATTTGAGCTGCATTCCGCATCCCTGAAGCCGTGTTTGGTTCAGAATAGACTCCAGGATGTGGTTGATCAGTTTTTTCTGTAGTTCTCTTTATTACCGTCTCTCTTTCCTGATGATTCGCTATAGTTTTTGGTTCAGGTACTACTTCACTTTCCGGAGGCATAACGGAACCGGCAACTGATGCTTCTTCCAGGTTTGTTGAATTCAGAATTTGAGATCGGATCTCACTTCCAGGCTCCATCTTATTTTCTGAGTTACCTGAAAGATCTTGCTTCACTGTTTCTTCCAGGCTCAAATGCCTGTTATTAGTAATGGCATCATTCCCGGTACCAGGTTCGGAAGTAGAAACGTTCTCTGCCGGTTCTCCTCCTACCAACCTTGTTATAGCATCAGCGATGGTACCCGTGGTTTCTTTTTCTTCCTGAATGTTCATATCTGATAGCTCAGGAATTGTTTGAGAAGAAACAGGATGGGTTCCGTCACCCGGGGCATTTAAGTCTGAGGATTCACCAATGCTTTGAATTTTTTGATTGACCGGTAAATCAATTATAGTTTTACCTATTACATCCGCAGTTTCGTAATCCGGAGTGTTTGCGGCATTCTCACTTTTAGCCGAAGATAACTTGTTACTTGTATCCTGATCGGTACTTTCAATCTCACCCTGATTTGAAAGGCCTTGTCCATTAACCGATGCTTCTCCGTTTCCCGATGCGCTTGCTAACGGAGCTGATTGCTTGATCGCATTCATAATTGCACCAAACATTCCTGTGTTTTGAACAGTGTTGGTAGTTTTGGAAGCTGTATTTTCAGATTCCTTCCCTAAAGAAGTTGAAGGTGAGATCAGGTTTTTAATCATAGCATAATCTCCGTAATCAATCGAGCCGCCCTATCGGCACTTAAAGACCGCAGAATCTTTTCTCGTTGCGTGTTTCCAGCCTCAGAATAAATTTGCACTAATTGCTCGTTGGTCATTTTAGATAGAATAGGAGCCATTTCCTTTTCATCCAGATTCAATAAACTCTTTACCCGGTCTCTAAAGGCCTCCTCTTCTATAGACAGTACCGGCTCACTTTCCTCCTCTTCCTGTGAAGTTTCTAACCCCTCAATCCTCGAATTCAGTGTATAAATAATTCTGTTTAAGCTATCTACCTTTGCAAGCCAATCCTCTTCGGTCATCGTGGAGTCGATTACAATTGAATCGATCACAATTAACGAATCCATGGCTAACGAATCAGAAACCACCAGGCTATCCAAAGGAAATCCCAGGGAATCTACTACCAGAGAATCAATTGGCCACCCTGCATTCCCTACAATGGCATTATACCTTTCACTATTGATCATAGGATACAGCAGGTACATTGCCACCAGCATCACCAGAATGGGAATTACTAAAAGGCCAACAATTTTTATGATTGCTGCTCTATTCATTTCCTTTTATCTGGTATAGGATTGAGATGAAATTTCGTCCATAAATTTTTGATCCTTCCGGGAAGAATCTTTCATGAATACACTGTATTCACTCTCTTTCACCTTTTCGAGGATACTCAGTTTTTTAAAGGCTTCAGCAAGTTCATCTCTTTCCTTTTTTACCTTTTGATCCGCTTTATTTTCCTGAACTTCCAGTTTTGTGATATGAGCATGAACATTTACCAAGTGAGTGTTATGCCTTTTAATATCGTTAACCGTTCCCGTCTCTTTTTCTTCGTTGGCATTCAGGTAACTCTCCAGTTTTCCTTTTACCTCGTTTCTAAGGTTCGTAATCTTGTTCTTTTTGGAAACTTCTTCAGCAAGTTTTTGCTTCTGTACCTTTTCCTGGTGTTGCCGAACTTTTAAAACCGGTTCAAGTGAAAATTTAAATTTCATACTCTGTATTGTTATGATTCGATAATCTCGTTCAATAATTCCCACAGATTATTATCAAAATCTGTTTCGTCCATATCCTGTATCAAAAATGATTCCAAAGCCGGATTCTTTTTTATGGATTCGTCAATCTTTGGATTAGAGCCCTTCACATAAGCCCCGATATTTATTAAATCCTCAGCTTCGCGATAAGTAGCCAGTAACTGGCGTGCTTTCATTGAAATGGTGCGCTGCTCTTTGGTAACAATTTTTGGCATTACCCGGGAAATACTTTCCAGTATATCTATAGCCGGGTAGTGGTTTTTATGAGCTAATCGTCTTGAGAGTACGATATGGCCATCTAAAATGGACCTCACAGCATCCGCTATAGGCTCATTCATATCGTCATTATCTACCAAAACGGTGTATAATCCTGTAATACTTCCTTTATGCGTTTTACCTGGGCGTTCAAGTAACGTGGGCAAAATTGTGAATACACTTGGGGTATACCCCTTAGTAGTTGGAGGTTCCCCGGAAGCCAGCCCAATTTCTCTTTGAGCCATGGCTACCCGGGTTACTGAATCCATCATCAAAAGGACATTTTTTCCTTGGTCGCGGAAATATTCGGCAATCGCTGTGGCTGTGAATGCCCCTTTTACCCGGCTCATTGCTGCTGCATCGGATGTGGCTGCCACTACCACGGAACGAGCGAGTCCTTCTTCACCAAGTGTATCATGGATGAATTCATGTACTTCCCGGCCGCGCTCACCGATCAGGGCAATTACATTAATGTCTGCGGAAGAATGCTTGGCAATCATTCCCATCAATACACTTTTACCAACCCCGGAACCTGCAAATAAACCGATTCTTTGTCCCACTCCAACGGTGTTTAATCCATCCAGTGCCCTGATCCCGGTGAACATAATTTCATCAATAGGAGCACGATCCATGGGAGACGGAGGATGATTCTGGATAGGCTGCAAATCGGTAGTTTGAATAGCTCCTTTAGCATCAATCGGGTTTCCATTTGGATCCACCACCCGGCCCAGCAGGTTATCTCCTACACAAACATTCAGAGATTCCCCCATACTTTGAACCAGGCACCCCGATTTCATACCAACTACCCGGTCGTAGGGCATTAATAGTGTTTTCCCATCTTTCAAACCAACAACTTCGGCGGGAACTATTTTATTTGTTATTGTATGGATACCATACATCTCCCCAACACTTGCTTCCAGCCCGGTACATTCCACAATGGTTCCGATAATGGAAGAAACTTTTCCAAATCTCTTTGCATACTCCAGGTTACCAGAAAGCTTTGCCCGAATCTCTTCGTAATGAGCTTCTAACATAAACCTACTCCTTTTCCCAGGTAGGTATTGGTATACTTTTTCGAAATTCCTGCAATACATTTCTGCAGCTATGAATTACTTGTTCATCGGTGGATTCGAATGTGAATTCTCCGGGCAGGCATTGCTCATCTACCTTTATTCGTACAAATGTATTTGTAAATCTTTCTTTTAAGGATGTAATGAACTCAAAGTCACTTTCGGCGACTAAAAGCACGGGTTTTGATTCTTCATCTATGCGCTCGAAAATTGGACCTAGAGATAACTCCAAAGACTTTCGCATCTCAGGATTTTCTACCGGAATTCCAAGTATTGATTCGGAAATGTGGAATGCAATATCAAGCAGCCCGGGGTCCATCAACTCTTGACGTTTTTTCCATTCAGAATGTCCTGCTTCCACCACCCTGGCTATTTCCCCTACTTTGGTATCCAACTCCTCTAATGTTTCTGATCTTCCTTCTGCTTTACCTTCTTCAAAGCCTTTTTTAAATGCCTCTTTTTCTGCTTTTTTGAGCTTATTCTTCCATTTTTTGTCACGTTCCGAAATAATTTCGTTGATCCTTATTTCATGCTCAATCCGGATTTTTTCTTTTGTTTGCTGCTCTTCAATTTGCTGCTCCAGTAGCTCTCCGTCATCAAAGATCATGTTGTAATTCAAACGAGTACTATTCTCTTTGAACCACGTAACTTGATTGTTATCGAGAACCTTAGGCTGCTTCATGACTATTCAACAACCTCCTCTTCCGCTTTTCTGGTACTAATCTGACCCGCATCCTCAAGTTCCTTAATTTTCTTAATGATTCGGTTCTGAGCATCTTTAACTTCTTTAAGCGGCACTGGCCCAAGGGCTTCCATATCTTCCCGTAGCATATCGGCTGCTCTGCTCGACATATTTCCAAGAAACTTGATTGAAATCTCGTCTGCTGTTCCTTTGAGACCCATAACCAAATCCGCTTTCTCGATTTCGTTGATGATAACCTGAATAGTCTTGTCATCGAAGTTGACCACATCTTCAAATAGGAACATCTGTTCTTTAATTTCCTGTGCAATATGCTCATCTCTGTCCTCGATTCCTTCAAGCACATTTTTCTCAACCGCAATATCTGCACCGTTCAGAATTTGAGCCACAATTGCAGTACCGCTCTTAACTCTGTCGCCCATGGTATCCATACCACCCATATGCTCCTTAATTACCTCTTCGATTTCTTCGATTACATCGGGAGAAATCTTCTCCATCATGGCCAGGCGGTATGTAATATCTGCTTGTAATTCTTTGTCGAGCAATCCCAGAATTTCAGCAGTTTTTTCTACTCTGAGTTGTGAAAAAATAAGTGCTGCAACCTGTGGATGTTCCCCCTGAATGAACGTAGCAATTTGTTGAACTTTGGTTTCCTGGAATTCTTCGAATACCGTACTTCCGGATTGTGCTTTCAGCTTTTTCAACATCTTATCTGAACTACCACCTAACTCAGAAAGAAGCTGCTGGGCATAATCCACACCACCGTTTATTACATACTGTTTCACCTCCATTAAGGTGTAATATTCCTGCAATACAGAATCCACCATCTCAGGACGGATATTCTTCATTCGGGCAATTTCCAATGTTATGGATTCGATCTCTTTTTCTTTAAGAGATTTCATCATCTCGGCAGCTGATTTAGTACCTACACTCATAATCAGAATCGCTGCCTTTTGTGTACCGGTAAGATTTACCTGGGGGATTGTTGCCGTTGCTTCTTCACTCATACTTCAATTCCTTTATCACTCGTCTGGATTCATCATTGCGCGTAAGATTTGCGCAGCAATTGCTGGTTTCAATTCAACAAATTCTTTGATTTCATCTTTGTTATATACCTTTTCGGGTGGTAATTCCTCTTGAAGGGGTTCTTCGGGAACCGGTGGCATCACGGGTTCGCCGGTTACCTCATCCACAATAACAGCTGTTCCATCTGGCAGCGCTTTAATTGACTGGCCTGCAGGCAATTCTACATTGCCCTGGAATTGTGAGCTTACCAATGGAGGAGCAATTTCCTCGTTTAATTTCGTTCTGATATTATTGATCAAGAAAACGATAGCCCCAAAAGTGAGCGCAATAACAATCCAACGAATCAGATCATTTGGAACGTTGGTAGGTGTCCCCTCAAATGTATTTCCATAAATATATTGGGAGTTGAAAAATTCAGCCTGCTTTATTGTTAACAGGTCGCCGCGCTCCGGAAGTATGCCGATAGCCAGTTCCAGGGCTTGCCTGAATTCTTCCACCTCTTCATCGGTATATGGTTCATAGCCATATTCTTCTGCCCCTTCTTCATCTGTATTTATTACCTGTTTGTAGTTCAATAATACAGAAGCGGTAATACGGGTAATTTCTCCTTCCGTTTTTTCGTAAACCTCCTGGGTTCTGTTCACCTCATAATTTCGGGTTTCAATAATGTTGCTGTTATTGTTAGCTGTAACAACAACTGCATCCGTGCGGCGGTCAATGGGGGTCAGATTGTCAACCGGAACCGGCTCACGAAGTTCATCGTTGTTTACCTGCTCTCGTGTTTCTTCTGAAATTACGGTTCGGCTGTCCGGATCGATAATGTCGGATGTGCGGGTTATTCGGTCGAAATTGTGGTCTACACTTACCCGAACGATACTGTTTCCTGCACCAAGTACACGGTCTAGCATAGTCTGGCCGCGTTCTGTTAAATAGGATTCTGTTTTTTGGCGGAGCTGCATGGCCGTGGAGCCCATCGCAAATTCGGATTCAGACTCGATTTGATCAGTTAAGCGATTCCCTGCCTGATCTAAAATGGTAATATTTTGTGTTTCGAGATCTTCAACACTACCTGCAATAAGAGAAGTAATCCCTTCAATCTGTGCTTTAGTAAGGTTGCTGTTTGGCTTGATGTTTAAGATAACGGAAGCTGAAGCCTGAATTGTAGTTTCGTCAAACGGAGAGCGTTCCGGCATTACAATATGAATCCGGGAAGATTCAACTTGCTCCAGGCTATTTATTGATCGGGCTAATTCCCCTTCAAGGGCTCTCTTCTTATTTACTTCTTGCATAAAATCGGTCATTCCAAGGGCATTAGTATCAAATAGCTCATAACCCTGGATATCTCCATACCCACCTCCCGATTGAGCCAAATCTAACCTCAATTCATGAACACGGTCAGCAGGGACATATACCGCCCGCCCGCCATCTTCAATTTTGTATTTAATTCCCCGGTTCTCTAATTCAGCTACAATTTCCTGAGCAGCTTCAGGTTCCAGTGAACCAAAAAGAAGCATTTGATCTTCTTGCTGAGACCAATAAAACAAAGCGCCTACAGTAGCTACGATTAAAAGGAACAACCCAACAAACATAATACGTTGAGCAGTGCTTAGCGGACCAAAAAATTCCTGGAATAGTTGTGCGTATCTGTTCATTTATTGCTTACACCTGCATTCTGCTGATTTCCTGATACGTCTCGATTACTTTGTTTCGAACTTCTACCATCATCTGGAAACTTAACTGGGCTTTCTGCATGGAAACCATTACATCTGCAATATTATCCGATTTACCCGATACAAAATTCTGAATACTCGCTTCCGAAGCTTTGATGTTTGTATCAACACCCTGAATAGCTTCGGAAAGCATATCACCAAACGAATTATCAATGCCATCTACATTGATATCAAAAAACCGTTGATCCTGCTCTACGTCTTGTGGAAGTCCAATTCCGGTTATATTACCTAGTTCCATAGTTAGTCCCTTAAATTCTTGTATCCAGATTAGCGCCTTTCATGAAGTGGTAGGCGTTTACTTTTCCATCCCCTGAATATGAGTGCATTGCTTTTGAAGGAGTGAATTCTTCTTTGATATACAGCGATTCATCCTGCGTAAGATTTGGAAGTTCCGGAGAGGTAGCAGCTTTTCTGAGTGCTCCCCCCATATTAATACGCTCAGTTTGTTGGGTAATGATAGGATTAATCGTATTCATTGCATTAAATCTCCAATGATCGTTTTAGTAATTCTTTTTCAGCTTCGATACTACTCAGGTTGGCTTCATAAAGTCTGTTTGCACTTACCATTTCTGCCATTTCTTTCACCATATCCACATCCGGATATTTAACCATCCCGTTTTCGTCTGCATGTGGGTGGTTAGGATCATATTCGTATTTGAACTTTTCCTTCTCTACTACTTCATATGAGGGACCTAGCCCGCTTCTTGCCTGCCCAAGAATGCTATCCAACGAACTCATATGCTGTGGGTCTGTTAGCCGGAGCCCGGCGGCTCCGCCTTCAAGAATGTCTAAGAATCTTCTCGATTCAGGTGCTTTAGTTACCACTTCCTGAGGCCGATATACTGCATTAGTACCTGGTTCAGCTGAAGTACGGGCATTAGCAATGTTCCGCGAGGCTATTTCTATGCGTTTGCGTTGAAGGGCAAGTCCTTCGGAAGCGGTTTGAAATGTTGAAGAAAGTCTGTCAGGAAGCATAATTATTAATATCTGTTTGAACCTGTTATCCCACCTCTTACAATATCAAAGTGGTGACGAAGGGCACGGGTCACCAATTGAAATCGGTATTGTGTATCTGCCTGCTCGATAAGTTCATTTTCCAAAATCACGTTTTGATCGGTCTCAATAATAGAAGGATTAGTATTTTTCATACTTGCAGTGCCACCATTTGCCTCGGCTTCACGCAATGCTTCTTCAAAATGAACCTCATGACGCTTATACCCGGGAGTGTCTGCGTTAGCAATATTGGTAGCGGTAATTTTCTGCCGCAATGAATATGCATCCATTGCTCTTCCCAATAGTTCGCTGTGGCTGCTTTCAATTAAATTCATACGATTTCGCTTTGAATTTTTTCTTACTTGCAGTACCCTATACAATAGCTGTGCCACAAACATGATGTGAGCATAACATGACTAACTTAAAAAAACAGAAAGTACCTTTGGGGGAGTTTTGACCGTACTGCGGTAAATTTTTCCACTTACGAAAAATTGCTTAAGGATAATGTATTTCGGCTGATAAAGTTCTTAGACAGACTTTAACCAAGTACTTTTTGTAGATGAAACAGGAACTTCTTCAGCTCGATGAGCTAAACAACGATGATGAATTTGATCCATATGATACTTACTATTCTAAGATTTCAGCTTTTTCTAAAATGGATGTGATTCAGACACTTATCAAGGACATACCAAATCCGGTATTCGTCATTGAGAGTACTTCGCGTGAAGTACGTTCTGTAAATACCCAGGCCGAGTTGGGTTTGATAAAAGATACGTTTTTGGGGGTTCCTTTCGAGGATTTGGTTGAGGTTTTCGACGATATTACAAATCAACCGTTAGCTTTTTTCAATGGCGAATGGTATACACTCTCTCAGGATTCATTCCTATTCGATAAGAACACTTATCTGAAAATCGAGCTTCACAAGCATAGCGATGTATTAAATACACGAAGTTTTGCCAGCAAAAAAAATATGATTGCAGTAATGCTTCATCGCTTTCGTTCGCCGCTTACCGGGGTAAACGGTTATTTGGACCTGCTTAGGGACGAAAACAAACAAGAAGATATTTCTCCCAGAATCAGCAGTATTCAAAAAGGCATTGATCATTTGAATAACATTATGGACGAGTTGGAGCACCTGTACCATATTTCTTCTTCTTTTGATATGGATAAACTTGAACACGTAGACCCGCTCCAGATTATAAATAGCATTTTGTTGAGCTTGCCAGAACAGGAAAGAACTAAGGTACATGTTTTAAAGCCTGTCGAAAATCACGCTTTTCTTGCTACCCAGGATGGATTGTACAAGGTACTTGAAGCTTTAATCCAGAATGCTATCGAACATTCTCAGAACTCTTCAAATAAGGTCTCTGTTTCTTTTTTATCAAATAGAATCATCCGCATTTCAAATGAGAGCAGAGGAATAAACTCAGACATTCTTAAGGATGTATTCTCGCCGTTTGTGACTACACGAGCCACTAATTTAGGCATCGGCCTAACCTCAGCATTATTGTACGCTAAGCAGTTTAACGGAACTATTTTCCT
This sequence comes from Balneolales bacterium, assembly GCA_022360375.1. GTDB lineage: Bacteria > Bacteroidota > Rhodothermia > Balneolales > Balneolaceae > HXMU1420-13. The sequence continues at coordinate 1,237 of JAKSCW010000225.1, read as the reverse complement.
TACTGAAAATGGTGAGAATAACCGAGTTACTTTTACCGTTTGCTTTCCTAAATAAGCGCCTAAATACTTATAATTATTGAATTAACGTTGGTTAAGCATTTATAAAATACGCTTAATAACGAGGGGCAATTCGTCGATAAAGAAGAAAACTCATAACATGACTAGCTTATAATGATTGATACAAAAAGTACGGGGACTAAGGCAAAAGTGAAGGTTAAGGATGTTCAAACCAAACCTCCCACAAATATTGAAAGTAATTTTGAGTACGAAGAATTATTCTTTTCGATCACAGATCCTAAATCAAAAATTACATTTGCGAACGAAACATTTATTCGAATCAGTAAGTTTGAACCTGACGAAATAATTGGGCAGCTGCATAAAGTAGTTCGCCATCCTGATATGCCCAGAAGTGTTTTCTATATTTTTTGGAACATTTTGAAACAAAGAAAACCAGTGGCTGCATATGTAAAAAATTTATCGAAAGACGGTTCTTTTTACTGGGTATTAGCACTGGCCTTACCATGTAAAGAAGGTTATTTATCCATTCGGTTAAAACCTGGAAGTTCTCTTTTTCAAACGGTAAAAAATTTCTATAAAGAAACTCTGAAGTATGAAAAAGAACTGGAAATCCAAACAGATAAAAAAAACGCAATGCTTGCGGCAGAAAAGTACTTGCTGCAACTTTTAAATAAAGAAGGTTTCTCCAGTTACGAAGAATTTATGAGAGAGGCTTTGCAAAGAGAAATGCATCATCGCGAAAATGAACTACAAAAAAGGAAGCGAAAGAATCGCCATGATGCAAGTGTGGTTCCTTCTACCCTTACAAGGCTTGAAAAGAATCTAACCCGGTTATTTCTTTCCACTGATAACCTGAAAAAAATACAAGAAAATCTTCTGGAGCATTCAGATTATATTCTTAAGCTTGCGCGGTCCATTCTACTGATTTCAATTAATGCCCAGGTAAGTTCTTCCAAATTAGACCAGAATGAACTATCTCTTTCGGTGGTTGCAGAAAAGATGGGGGAACAAACATTATTAGGAGAGCAACAGCTCGTTAAACTTAAAGAGAATATTTTTGGACTAAGCAGCCTGATAAATTTGCTCAATTTTGGCATAATATCTTCTAAACTTCAGCTGGAAATCGAAATCTATTTCAAACAGGAATTTGCAAACAATTCCAGTTTTTATAATAACTTTGAATTACCACCAGATGTTGCAACATCACTTCTTTCGGATG
>JAKSCW010000362.1 GCA_022360375.1 Balneolales bacterium | reverse complement strand
TTGCCCGGGAGATACTGGCAGGCGTTTCCACAGCAATTACTGAGTCTGAATGGGAGGTGGAAGTGCAGGGGCATACCGATAATGTTCCGATTTCGAATGGACTGTTATATCCATCGAACTGGCACCTGGGCGCTGCCAGGGCCGTATCAGTGGTTCAGTATTTACAGGAAATATCTGATGCGATACCACAACGTTTTATGGCAACCAGTTTTGGAGAATACCGCCCGGTGGCCGACAACAATTCCCCGGAGGGGAGAAGGCAAAACCGGCGCGTTGAAATTTATTTACGCGATACTAAAATCGTGGACGAATCTATACAGAATGATCCTGAAGTGGATTTTGTAACCATAGAGAATGAAATCTTAGAGCTATAAAAGTCAGAGAGAATAGCATGGCAGAAAAGAAAGCACCAGCACCCAAAAAAAAGAAACCGGTTAAAGGAAAAAAGCCGAAGTCAAAATTTCTTGTACTTGGAAAATATTTCCTGTTGTTGTTCATCCTTTGTGGACAAGCTTACCTGGCGTATGTGATTGTTGATAAATACTACCCAAGTATTTATGCAAAAATGAATGAAGAAAAACCGCCGGAATTAACTACATATTTAATAGAGCAGATGGTCGTAAACCCGGCAAATACCAATGGCCGGCGTTATTTATTAGTTGAAATCAGCCTTGAGATGAATGTAGACCATGTTCCTATACTGGAAACGAATAACCCCAGAGTGAAACAGGAAATGATAGAATCATTCTCGTCACGCACGGTAAGCCAGTTAACGCAGCCCGAAGAGCGCGAAGTTCTGCGCCAGGAAATCTCTGAAATAATAAATGCATCTATCGGGGAGACTTCGGTACACAATTTGTATTTCACAAAATATGTACTGCAATGAGCATGAACATATACCAACACAACCTTTATGAACCCAGAGCAACCAAAAAAAAAGGTGGGGAAGGTTAAATATGTAGAACCCTACGATTTTAAACGCCCCAAGCTATTCAGCAAGGAAATCATGAGAACACTGAGGTCTATCCATGATTCTATTGCCAGGAGCCTTAATCGTATTTTTAATAACTCATTACGGTATAAGGTTGATGTTCGGTTAAAAAAAATTGAACAATATTCCCCTTCAGATTTTACAGAACATATTGATAGCCCAAGCGTGATTTACCTTATGCAGGGCAAAGATTTAACCGGGGAAATTATTGTTGTGCTACCTACGGAATTTTGCATTCACGTCATTGAGCGGCAAAGCGGTGGCACCGGAGTTGACCTGAGCAGCAAAAGGGTGCTGACGGTGATTGAAGAGAAAATCATCTCCCGGATCATGGCTGGTATCACGGCGGAAATCATCCAGGCCTGGGAGCCATATGTTCCTCTTATTCCATTTATGTTCAACGAAACCATTTATGAGAGCAAGCCCGAAAACCTCCATTTAAGTTCGGTCGACCCCATGTTAAGTGCGGTTATTGGCATTGATATGGGAGAAACGGTGGTGAATATCAGCATTTCTTATTCCTATGGACTTCTCAAAAAAGTGATGAATGAAAATGTTTTGAAGGAGAGAAGCAGAAATGACCAGGAAAAACTGAATATGGACGATATGGAGGGCTATAAACTTACGCTTCACAAAGCCAGAGTGAACATTCAGCCTCTTCTTGGGCAAACCAGCCTCTCTTTGGATGAAATAATGAATTTGAAAGAAGGGGATACCATCCCTTTAAAGCAGAAATCAGACGAGCCATTAGATATCCGGATTAATGGAGTTAAAAAAATGAATGGCTATCCGGGGTTAAAGCAGGGGCGAAGAGCCATCAGAATATTCGAAATCGTAGACGAAATTAACGAACAGGAATTGGTATAGATATGGATAACTATATTGCAAAACTAAAAGAATACCTTCCCAAAATTGAAGAATTCCTTACTTCAGTATTGCTAGAAGAAACAACAGTTACAGTTACTAATACTGAGATGAGAGAAGTTGGGGCTCTTCTCGAATCCTTGAAAAAAGACGATGTATATTTATTTGCGAAGGAAACAAATTCGGAAGTGGATGTATTGATTATTCTCGATAACGAATGGTTTGCTCTGTTATCAAGTATAATGCTTGGGGTGGAAGAACGATCGTTAAACGAGGTTACAAAAGATCTTCTGAAAAAATTTACTGACGAATTATACACCACATTATCAAAAAGCCTTACGGAAGACGGTATTGAAGTAGCTATTGAGGATATTGAAGTTATGAAACTGTCTAACCTGGAAGCAATGCTTGGTCATACGGAATACCAGGCAAATAGCTTAGAGGTGGAAGGTCTTGCCGATGAAAACGTTCATGGAATTATACTTTTTGGGAATCCCGAAGCAAGGCCAGTAGCAGAAGAACCAGAGCCCGAGGAAAGTGAAGCTGAAATGGAAACTGCAGCAGGTAACGAGATGAGTAACGGGGAGGTTGAAGAGCAGATTTCAGGAAGCTACATCGAATTCGAGGATTTTGGGGAGGATACCCTGGACCTGGTTTCGGAAGATGGTAAAAGCATGGATATGCTCCGTGATGTGGAGATGAATGTATCTGTAGAACTTGGCCGTATCGAATTACCATTAGGCCGGGTACTTCAACTGGCAAAAGGTTCGGTAATAGAATTAGATAAGCTGGCGGGTGAACCGGTAGACATTTTAGTGAATGGACAAAGAATTGCCCAGGGAGAAGTGGTAGTAATAGATGAACATTTTGGTGTTCGTATTTCAAGTTTGGTTACTACACGTCAACAACTGGTAAAAATAAATTGATGGACCTGGGTAAACTGATTTCCCACTCTTCAGGGAAGCCAAAAAATGTACTTCAGATAGTGCTTTCCGTTTCTGTAGTGCTGTTGGTTTTTTGGTTGTTTATGGTTTCAAGAATGGAACTTTCAACCAGCAATTCGCTGGTAGAGAGTGAAGCCCGCATTGATTCTGTACAAAGCGTAAGAAGCACGTTATTGAATGAGGAAAGTACGATTGAAACCACGGAAACTACCGCAGAACAAGAAACTTCCCCCATTTTCCAAAATGCACTAACCACTTTTATAGTGATGATTGGAATGCTTGGCCTGGTTTGGTGGCTCAGCCGGCGCAAAGCCTCTGCGACAGCTCCTCAAAGTGAGGTTAAAGAAATCGATCAGTTTGTACTTGGCCAGGGCGCGCAGTTAAAATTTATAGAGGTTAATGGCGAAATCTGGGTATTGGGTGTTTCGCCACAGGTATTGAATCTCCTGCACCGCATTCCCAAAGAAGAATGGAAAAAGGAAGAAAACAACCGTTCTGAGCAAATTGATGTTGAACAAAAAACAGATTTTAAATCTATCTATAAGCTGTTAGGAAACTAACTATGGGTTCTTTTATTGAAAGGATAAAGCGAAAGCAGTGGCTTGCTTTATCGATACTGTTACTGGTGATAGGTGTGTCGATACTTCCCGCAGAAGTACAGGCCCAACAGGTGATACCGCAGGTAGATATCAGCGTTGGTGGTTCTTCGGAAGAAGACGACTTTTCGTCGGCCATCCAGGCGTTGATCATTGTTACGATTCTGTCTTTTGGAACAGCATTTATAACGATGATGACCAGTTTCACCCGCATTATTGTGGTGTTCTTCTTTTTAAGAATGGGTTTAGGAACTCAGCAATCTCCTCCTAACCAGGTTCTTGTTGGCCTGGCTTTGTTTCTTACCATATTTATTATGAAGCCTACATTTGATGAAATAAACGAGGTGGCAATACAGCCATATATTACAGATGAGATGACCCTTATGGAGGCCTTAGCTACTGCTTCTCTTCCGTTAAAAGAGTTTATGGTTCGTCAAACCCAGGACCAGGACCTGATCTATTTTATGGATATGGCCGGGATGAGTTCTATTGGAACCGTGGAGACCTTGCCGTTATATGTGGCAGTTCCGGCGTATGTGATCAGTGAGCTTCGGATTGCCTTCCAAATTGGGTTTATGATTTATATCCCATTCATGGTAATTGACCTGGTAGTGGCTTCCATTTTATTGGCTATGGGTATCATGTTCCTGCCGCCCGTAATGATTTCACTGCCCTTTAAGATTTTGGTATTTGTGCTGACGGATGGTTGGTATCTGCTGGTACGGTCGTTAGTAGAAAGCTTCAATTAGGAGAATTATGAACGTAGATACAGCATTATATTGGTTACAGGAAATGTTAACAGCGGTGGTAGTGCTTTGCGCACCCGCAATGACAGCAGCTCTGTCGGTGGGTTTGGGGGTGGCCATTTTCCAGGCAGCTACTTCTATCCAGGAAATGACCTTAAGCTATGTTCCCAAAATGGTGGCCGTAGTAGGGGTCTTGTTCGTGATGTTTGGCTTTATGCTTCAATTCATTATCGATTTCACGGTGCGTGCTTTTGAATTCATCCCCCAGGTAATCAACTAAAGTGAGCTATCCGCATTATGGAATGGCTAACCTATGATGTAATACTTTCCATATTTCTCATTTTTGTTAGGGTGAGCGGGGTCATTATGACTGCGCCTTTCTTCAGTAATACTGCTCACCCTGTCCAGGTTAAGCTCTACCTTTCTATAGTTACCACCATACTTCTGTTCAACGTTATTCCTGCCCAGGGTGCCTTTGTATCAGCCGAAGATGGAATAATTGTGATAATTACGGCCATTATTGTGGAGGCACTGGTGGGCATTGCGATGGGGTTAATCGGCCAGTTAGTATTTGCGGGGTTAGAAATGGGTGGGGCATTGATAAGTATCAATACCGGGTTGAGTTTTGCAAATGTGGTGGATAGTTCCACGCAACGGCAAAGCATGATACTCAGTAACATTTTTACGATGGTAGCTATTCTGGTATTTCTGTCTATTGACGGGGATAAAATCTATATCACTGCGTTAGCAAAAAGTTACCAGGTAGTTCCGGCAGCTGAGGCAAACATTCACCTGGCGGGGATGTACTTCCTGGAAGTTGCCACCTATCTCTTCATTGTCGGGGTTCAGCTAAGTTCTCCATTTCTGATTACGATCTTCTTGCTGGATGTATCTTTGGGAATCTTCGCACGGATTATGCCCCAGGCCAATATGATGTTTATCGCTCTCCCCATAAAATTCGGGGTAGGTATTGCCATGCTTATGCTGGTTATCCCGTATTTACCGGCCGCTTTTGATATGATATTCCAGAACCTGTTCTCTTTTTTAGAACAGCTACTGGCGAACATTCGCCCCTTTGTGAATTAGATTGCAACGATAACGAAAAAAGTAGTCAACCCGCTGAGGCAATACCCCGGGTCGTTTTTGTAAGGGTGACAGCTTTATATTCTATTTCTCTATTGTCATCCAGAGCGGAGCGAAGGTTCTTCACAATTCGGTTACAGCTCGATTTTGGTTTGTGCAGACTCATCGCTTTCGCTCTGAGTGACTTTAATTGTTTTATCGAAAACCTAACCTGGTCATTCCCGTGCAGGCAAGAATCTGGATTTTTGTTTATCGCTACAGATGTTCTTTTGCCTTGACGCAAAAGAACCAAAAACTCAAGAAGAATTGGAACTCCTCGTTTCTGGTTATTCCCTACACTTCGATCAACTGGTTGCCAGAAACTTCGTCAAACATCAATTCTTCGGTTGGGTTCATTGCTTTCTAGGTATTGATCCTGAATCTAAATCTATCTGATATATGTAATTTCAAGGTCATCCTGATCCCAACTACTGCTGGGACTCCTTCACAAAAGTGTCTCGTTTTGTCATTTCGAAGGATCTCGTCCCGAATGCTTTCGGGAGGGAGACTGAGAAATCTAAAGGGTTGCCGTTAGGGCTGTTCGTTAGATTTCTCCCCCGACAGCCGTTGGGGTCGAAATGACAAAGATGGAGGAAGTATCGCTGTCATCCTGAGCTCTAAAGAAGTCATCCCGCGCAGGTGGGTGTGATCGCTTGGGTTTTTTGTAAGGGCGTATTGCGATACGCCCTTACGGTGATATAAACAACAGATCAAACTCAGAAGCCAAAAACCGTCTCAAGAAAAAACTTCAGCTGGACGGCGAGACGGATTTAGGGGAGTACCTGAAGGGCTTGGCGGCGTAGTTTACCTGCGCCTGATCAAATTGTGCTTCTTCGTAAAAACACCTGATGATTCCGCGGTTGGCCGATATAATTCCTTCGGATGTTTGAATAATGAGGAAATCCTTGATTTTGAATTATTCTCAGGTTGATTTACCGTTGAGGTACTCT
>JAKSCW010000076.1 GCA_022360375.1 Balneolales bacterium | reverse complement strand
TACCCCACAATGTCACCCAGACATATCCAAATTTCGGGGTTGTACTGTTCAAGCACCGAAATCACTTTCCTGAGCGCTGGTAAATTTCCGTGAATATCTGACAAAAGCGCTATTTTGGCCATAATTTATTCTGTAGAAGGAACTTTTTCTTCAATTTATAGACAATAAAGTTAGCAAATTCTTTTTATCTTAATATCTTATTAATTCGTAAAGTTGTACTCGTTCTAATGCATGTTAATGGATCAAATGGTGTAAGCTCAAACTTCAACTCAACTGGTGCTATCGACCAAACTGAATATCAGGATGAGCAGGAAATTGATCTTGTAAAGCTTTTTAACCTTATTCTACTTAATAAGTGGAAAATAGTAAGTGTTACATTCATATTTGCTCTCGCTGCTGCGGTCATATCGCTAATAATGACCCCAATCTATTCAAGCAGCGGCACAATTATTATAAGTGAAAGTCAAAATCGTTACTCGTACGCAGGATCTGACCTTTCCAGCCTTCTTACTACTACATATGGAATCGGGGTAGGAAGTACAATAGCTAACGAGTTACAGGTACTCCGTAGTGTAGCATTAAGTTTTGAATTAGCAGAACGAATTAGTGAAATAGAAGTTGATGAGAATGGGAATAAATTTCCAATTCTAATGCGGTCATACCCGGATGATCCTACATCTACTTCTTTAGATACAGTAGCTATGCGATATCGGGAACTGATTTCTTTTTCAAAGGTTGATCCTGATGCTGATTTGGTAAGAATTTCTTTCGAAAGTCCGTCTCCTGTTGAAGCCGCTACTATCGTGAATCTGACAATGGATACATACACTACGCTTTCAACAGATCAAAATCGCAAAACTACCGGCGAGGCGCTAGAATTTCTTAGAGGTGAGCGTGATCGTTTCATCACTGAACTGGAAAAGGCAGAAGAATCTCTTCGGGTGTTTATGAATGAAACCCAATTGATAGCCGTTGACCCTCAGGCAAATGAGCTTATAACCAATATTTCTCAAATAGAAGCCGATCGGAAAATAGCAGAGGTAAGTTTAGTAGCTATTAATTCCTCTATTAAAGAATATGAAAATCAATTAAATGAGATCAAACCCGGATTAGCAGATCAATATTCGGAGGCAGTAGGCCCAATAATTGAAAGATATCAATTTCAATTGGCTGAATTTGAAACTGAAAAGATGCTTTTTGAAATAAAAAATCCGGGCATCGATTCTTCTAACCCGGAAATACGACGACTTGAAAACCAAATCTCCGAAGTTAAGGAGCGTATAACACAAGTCACTGATAATCTTATCAGTTCGGGTTCAACGTTATACCTAAGTTTTGCTAACCGTGGAGATGGTTCGGTTACTCAAAGAGTCGCTGAAATCTCAGAAAAACTAATTGAACTTGAAGTTGAACACTCTCAATATGAGACACAAGAACAAGTACTTAATGATTATTTAGATGAATTAAATACTGAATTTGAGAAACTCCCTGATAATATAATCCAACTTGCGAGATTACAACGAGAAGTTAGCACCTATACTCAATCGTATGAACTTGTTTCCAGTAATTATTTTGAGATGAGTTTGTGGGAACAAACTCAATTTGGACTTGGGCGCACCCTAGACTACGCCCTCGTACCTCTGGAACCTGTAAAGCCAAGAAAAAGAATTATTGTACTAATTGGACTATTCCTGGGAGGAATTTTTTCGATAGGATTTGTAATTCTTCGGAACCTGTTGGATGATAAAATAAAATCTACCGATACGTTAAGAGATTTCAAACTGCCCATGCTTGGTGCCATCCCTGATTTTGCGATAATGGATGGATTAGATTCCACAGGAAGACAGTACATAGACAACAAATCAGTCTCCAATCAGCTAATTACTTTTTTGGATCACATTTCGCCAGTATCTGAAGCTTATCGCAGGTTACGCATTAATGTTGTGTATGCAAATCCAGACAAGCAGTACAAAGTTATTATGGTTACAAGCGCGGGTAAAGGAGAAGGGAAAAGTACAGTAGCTGCGAACCTTGCCGTTACTTTTTCTGAGGCAGAGAAAAGTGTGTTACTGATCGACCTTGACTTACGAAGACCCACTCAACATAAAATATTTGGAGAAAACAGGGAACCAGGCTTAACAGATACTCTTTTTGAAACAGTACGCCTGAGCCAAATTGTCAATACAACTATTGCACCCAATGTAGATTTACTTACTGTAGGCAAAAAGACACCTGAACCCGCAACAGTGTTAGATAGCAAAAGACTGAAACAACTTATTGACAAACTTTCAGAACGCTATGATCATATCATCCTGGACACAGCCCCCTACGGTATTATATCAGATTCAGCCTCTTTGCTCCGTCTGGTTGATGGGATTGTCGTTGTATCACGTTTCAATGTTACAACTAAAAGAGAACTAGGTTTTACTATCGAAGGATTACAACACTTGAATGCAGATATTCTTGGATTAGTGCTTAATGCCTTTGACCCTGAAAAGAGCACTGACTACTACACCAATTATTCTTATTACAAGAAAACATACTATGCTGATTATTACGCAGAGGATAAGAAGTAGCGTTAACTAATCAATTTAATTTATCAGCGCATAGTTTTTTAGTATATCTGGTATAAAGTTCTTGATACGCGGCTCTTTTAGAGCAATTTCCAACTACACGGATTTAAGGTTTATACCTCCAAACTCAATACCAGATCCACAGCTTTTTCTACAGATACTTTATCAGTATCAATACTCATTGACGGTGATTCCGGGACTTCATACTCCGCATCATAGCCTGTTAGTCCTGTAATTTTTCCTTCCATTGCTTTTTCGTATAAACCTTTGGGATCACGTGTTTGGGCAGTTTTCGGATCACAGGTAACATGGATTTCAATAAAATCAGAGTCTTTTGGGAACAATGATTTTACAAATTCGCGATCATCTGAATATGGAGATACAAACGTACACAGAACAATATTACCATGTTCAAAGAACAAGCGGGCTAAATGGCCAACTCGCCGAATGTTCTCCTTTCGATCACCCGGACTAAAGCCAAGATCACCATTCAATCCATGACGTACCTGATCCCCATCAAGTAGTATGGTTTGTTTTCCTTCTTCCCAAAGTTTCTGCTCAATCGCTTTTGCAATTGTACTTTTACCAGCGCCAGAAATCCCTGTAAACCAAAGTACTTTCGCTTTATGTCCATTTTTTTGTTCACGCTCTTCGCGAGAAATATTCCAAGGCTCCCAGGTAACGTTTGGTGAAATCAACTTCCGACTTGCTGCTTCATCAACCACATCTTTTGAGCGGGTAGATCCAGCGCGTATCATCCCGGCACCTACAGTTACATTAGTGGTAGGATCAATAATGATAAAGCTTCCTGTCTTTTGATTAATTTGGTAAGGATCAAAAAATAAGGATTGACTGGTTTTAAGTTTTACACGTCCAATTTCATTCAATTTTAACTCACTGGCATCTTCCCTGCTCAGGCTATCAACATTGATTCGATAGAAAATTTCTTCAATAAAAACCTGAACCTGCCTGCTGGTGTGCTGAAGAATGTACTGCTTATTCAGATCGAGAGATTTTTCATTCATCCAGCACAAAAAAGATTCAAATTCGTTTTTTATCGTAGGCACATTATCCTTCCGAACTATCATGTCGCCACGACTAATATCGATTTCATCTTCAATGGTGATGGTCACCGAATCCCTGGGATAAGCTACTTCAAGATTACCATCCCGGGTAACCAACTCTTTTACTGTGGAAGTCAACCCTGATGGCAATACCTTAATTTCATCTCCCGGGCGAATATGCCCGGAAGCTACCTGGCCAGAAAATCCGCGAAAATGCATACCCGGACGAATCACATATTGTACAGGAAACCGAAAATCCAACACATTATCTGCCGCATCTACTTTCACATTTTCCAGGTGATAGAGAAGCGTAGTTCCTTTATACCAATCCATATATTCTGATTGGTCAACTACATTATCTCCCTTTAATGCAGAAATCGGGATAAAAGTAATATCACTCACATCCAGTTTGCGGGCGAAATCTCTAAAATCTGAAACTATTCTATTAAATACATTTTCATCATAATTGACCAAATCCATTTTGTTCACAGCCACAACCATATGTGGAATTCTCAACAATGAGGAAATAAAAGCATGACGACGAGACTGAGTAAGAATTCCTTTAGATGCATCTACTAAGATAATAGCCAAATCGGCTGTAGAAGCACCAGTTACCATATTACGGGTATACTGAGTATGCCCCGGAGTATCTGCAATAATGAATTTCCTTTTGGGTGTTGCGAAGTATCGATAAGCAACATCGATAGTAATTTTCTGCTCTCGCTCTGCCTTCAATCCATCTGTTAACAGCGCCAGATTAACTTCTTCTTCACCGCTACTTTTACTAGTTTTTTCGATGGCCTCCATTTGATCTTCAAAAATGGACTTCGAGTCATAAAGCAACCGGCCTATTAGAGTACTTTTTCCATCATCTACCGATCCAGCTGTTGTAAATCGAAGCATATCCATATCCAGATAGGAGTTTTGAGTGTTTTGGCTCATGTTAGCGATAAGTTTTTAGTGCTTAGTTTTGAGTTGGCTGGTTTTAACAATTGATGTCAATAGCATTACTAATTCCAAACACTGATTATATTCTTGTTTTACATCAAGTTTTAATGATTTACTTTGCTCAATAAGCTTGAGCCAATACAAAGATTCTCTCGCTTCTTTTGAAGCAATAGACATCTTACTGATAAAATCTTTCTTTGAAATTGCAGCACTTGCCTCATTTACGTTTGCTCCTATGGAGGTTCCCGACTTTAATATTTGTCGGGATATATCATATTGACGCAATTTATTTAGGCTATTATGCAGCTCAACAACCATCAATGCAAATTCAAAACTTTTGGTGTAAATCGGTCCATTTTGTTTCATCATTCGTTGACTAGTCAGGTTTATTGAGTTATGACTTATTTTCCAGAGTACCCTTACACTAAAAACTAATCACTCACAACTTCTAAGCTTCGCTTAGAAATACCCTTGCTTCTTTCGGTCTTCCATTGCCG
>JAKSCW010000566.1 GCA_022360375.1 Balneolales bacterium | reverse complement strand
TTAAGAGCGTTAAAAAACCGGGATTGGAGCTGGTTCAATGTGCCCGGAAAAACTGTAATCGTATTGTGGGTGGGATATCATCTACTCCAGGTTGGGAATCCGGAAGCAGCTTCACGTGTTGCATGGTTTTATGTAATGCGCCCGGCAGTAGCGTATCCGTTTTTATATTTCATTGCGTACAATATGCTTAAAACCAGGAAAGACTTAAACCTGGTTTGGGGATTTGTAGTAGCCGGCATTACCATTACTATAGTATGGGGCCTGGTTCAACAGGTGCGGGGCTACTTCGATTTTGAAATGAATTACCTGGTTGCAAATGAAGCGATTCATTTAGTATACATTCAAGGGCGTTATCGCATATTTGGGACACTTACCTCGCCAGCTCAATATGGAGTGGTTGTTACCATTTTCAGCATGGTTTTTATGCTGATGGGCGTTTTCCTGAAACGTAAAACCAAATATCTGTACATCCTGCTGGCGCTGGCCGGATTTGCCGCCATGGTATTTTCCGGCACAAGAACAGCGTATATCGTAATTCCTCTAACCATCATGGCTTTGGTGGTGTTAGAACGTTCGGTAAAACTGTATGGCCTTTCTGCGGTACTGGGGGTACTATTTTTAATAGTAATCCTTATGCCTACCAATAACTATCACATCAAGCGTATTCAGTCTGTATTTAAAACCGAAGAGGACGCCTCCTTTCAGGTTCGTGAGCAAAATAGAAAAGCAATCCTTCCGTATATCTATTCACACCCGTTAGGCGGCGGACTCGGTTCTACCGGGGTTTGGGGCATGCGATTTTCGCCCCACACAATGCTGGCTCAATTTGCTCCTGATGCCGGCTATATGCGTGTTGCCGTAGAGCTTGGTTGGGTGGGGTTAATTCTTTACGTAGTGTTGCTGGTGAAAATGTTTTTACTCTCACTGTTTAGCTATTTAAAGGTGAAAGATCCGGATTTGAGGATTCTTGGATTAGCACTTATTTCAGCCCTTTCTTCACTGTTTTTAATTGAATACGCGCAGGATATAAATGGTAAACTTCCCATGAATATTTTGCTTTGGATTTTATTCGCCGTGATGGTCAAACTCCCCGAACTTCAGGAAAATGAAAAGGAGATAAATGGAGATAATTGAGGTTACATGCCAGCATTTGCTATCGGGAATAGGCAGATATGGTTTAGAATTAAGTTCCGGTATTGAGCGTCAGGGACAGTTAAAAGCGTTCTATAAACCCTATAAGGAAGGGCATCCCGATTCAGTTCACCACGAATCAGAATGGATTCGTAAAGTACACTATCGAAGTCTTAGAGGAATGCACCCCTACCTGATGCCGTTTTTTATCCGGAATGCGCTAACTGTAGAACGGGGTGATTTAATCCATGCGCATTGGTTCATGTCTGGCCTGGCGGCAAGTTCTTACAAAAAGAATCCGAAAATAATCACCATGCATGACGTATCGTTACTTCACTTACCGGAAAAAGGCGGTAATTATATTAAGTATTATGCGTGGGCCATACATCGATTCAAGTCCCAGAAAATTCCAATTATAGTAGTGAGTGAACATGCAAAACAGGATGCCATCAAGTACGCCGAATATCCTGAAGAATTAGTGCATGTAGTATACAATGGAATTAATCACGATCAGTTTTTTCCACAGGAAAATGAAATAAAACGCCCCAAAGATCGATTTCGGATTGTGTACTCGGGGGGACTTGGAAAACGTAAAAATGTAGGTTTGCTTCTTAAAGCCTATCAACAGGTTGAGAAAAAAATTAAAGATACAGAGCTGGTGATTTCAGGGGCACACCCTGAACGCACCGAATATCCTGCAATGGCCGAAGAATTGGGACTAAAAAATGTGCGCTTTACGGGGTTTATTGATGATGAGAATATGGCAGATTTTTATCGTTCCGGCCACTTAATGGTGTTTCCGTCAGAGTATGAAGGCTTCGGTTTAGCACCCTTGGAAAGCATGGCTTGCGGCACCCCTGTACTTTGTGCAAAGGGTGGAGCATTGCAGGAAACATCAGGGCAGGGGGCTATTTATTTTGACTACGACGTGGGGGATTTAGCGAACAAAATGATGCTGCTTTCTCAGAATGAAGAAAATCGAAGTGCCCTTACCGGACAAGGCCTGGAGCATGCTCAAAAATATACCTGGACAAATACTGCAGAGCGGACGCTCCAACTTTATCGAACACTGGTTTAATTCATCCCCGGTTTTTAATCATCTATCGAGTAATCAATCAACGGTACAGCTTCTACTACTAATTTTGATCTAAAGAACAAACAAAGATCAATGAACATTAACATTATTTCTTGTGCAAACACTCGTTGTGGTATCGGAAGATACACGAACGAAATGGCAACGCGGGTTATTCAACGAAACCAGGATGTGACCGTACTTCGCAAGGATTCTCCTGAACCACCACACTTTAAGGTGTATCCTTATCGATCGTTTCGGAATTTCCGCCATTATGTGGCGCCCTATTATCTTGGAAGGGCTATCCGGGATTTAGAAGCAGATATTTGGCACGCTGATTATGTAGACGCTGCTTCGGCTCTGTTCTGGGCACATAAAACCAAAGATTTAAATCTGTTTGTAAATGTGCACGATGCTATTCCATTTGTGTTCCCAACAGATGGCATTGCCTTTCAGAATTACAAAGCACAATTGAATTTTGCCAAAAAAAGGACAAAAAAATTAATCGTAGTATCAGAGCAATCAAAAAAAGATCTTGTAAAGTACGCTGGTGCAGAACCAGACAAGGTTGAAGTGATTTACAACGGAATTAATCACTCCGAATTCTACCCCGATCCTCTTCGCAGGAAAAGAGAAATATTTACTATCCGGTATATGGGAGGGCTTTCTGTTCCTCATAAAAATACCGAAGCACTCATCGAAGTAGCACGCATTCTTGAAGCCAAAGGATACACCTTTGAAATGCAGATTGGAGGGGGACATCCGGAGAATACTAAACTTCCCGGCCTGGTAGAAAAATACGGATTAACATCGGTCAGTTTTACCGGGTTTATCCCGGATGAAGAAATGCGTTCTTTTTTAGCTGAAGCCGATGTGTTCCTGTATCCATCAAAGTATGAAGGGTTTGGTTTCCCGCCGCTAGAAGCTATGGCTTGCGGGGCCGCTACAATCAGCAGCAATGCAGGTTCATTAGCCGAAGTTTTAGGAGAAGGAGCTTTGACGGTACAACCTGAGGTTGATTACTTTGTAAAAGCCATAGAAATGGTGATGATGAACCCGGAGCTAAAGTATCATCTCGAAGAACGTGGAATAAAACAAGCCAGGAAATATACCTGGGAAAAGTCGGCTGATCAGCATCTGGCTTTATTTCATAATGCGCTTTCACTTTCAAAATCCGGGAGGAAAGCCTCATGACCCGCAAAGGAATAACCGCCATTCTGAATAATGGTATCGAATTTTTTATGGGCTCCCTGGTCCTCATTTTGATTACGAAACGCTTTTCGACCGAGGAGGCAGGAGCGTGGATCGTGTTCCTTACCATAGTGTTGATCGGAACTAAATTCCGTGAAGGCATTACCCAAAACAGCCTCATGAAATTCACGGTTGGATTGTCTAAGAAAGAAAAGGTGAATGTATACGTACTGTCTGTTTTAATAACCCTTGGAATTGAACTTGTGGCAGGCAGCCTGATGCTTCTTGTAAGCAAAATGTATGCGGCAGATGCATTAGGGGCATTATTGGCGAATTACATTTGGCTCATTATACCTCAATCCCTTTTCAGGCTATTCCAGTTTATGTCACAATCGCGTTTAGAAGTGAAAGCCATGCTTGCCAGTAATTTTGTATTATTGAATTTTACGGTTTTATCGCTGGCTTACATCTCATTAACAGATCAATCTTATTCCAGCATACCCGCTATTCTTGGGGTTGGGTATGCGATCACAGTATTGTGGCAGGTTTTGATGCACAATGTGTTGAACTGGGAGTTCAACCTGAGAGAGCTTCATATTCCTGAGGGCTACCTGAATTTCGCAGGGAATGGATTATTGAGAGAACTGTTTGGAACCATTTCATCCAAAGCATATATCCTGCTAACTGCCGGTTTCATTGGGTATACAGAATCGGCATTTGTGGGAATTGCTTCGCGCTACGCGAATCTTATTTATCTGCCAAATACCGCGTATCAAGGTCTTCTTTATCCCAAAGCCTGCGAATTTGTGAATAATGGATGGGTTCAGGCGATGTTTAAGTACTATCGCAGAGCAGTATCCTGGATGCAGGCCGCCTTCATTCCTTATGTACTCATTTTATTAACCATAGGGTCCGCCGGGATTGTGATTCTTCATGGTCAGGAGTACCTGGCATCTATTCCGTTTTTCATCGCATTAATTTTAGCCGGGGCATTCATTGCACCTTATGGCCATG
>JAKSCW010000210.1 GCA_022360375.1 Balneolales bacterium | reverse complement strand
GTCACCCTCCCTTTGTAGTTTGTCTTCAGTATGTACAAGGGCTGTGATTCTGAGCGAAAGCGAAGAATCCAAGATCCTTCTGCCGCAAAGCAGAATCAGGACGACAACAAAGGAAACATGATAAAAATAAAGAAAGCAGGTCGTGGAGGCATTCTCCTCCCGGAATTCGGGATCGGGCTGGATTATTCCGGTTCACGGGCTTCACATATTTTCATTTCGCATGCCCATGCGGATCACATGCCCACCAACCGGCGGTTACCGGTATACTCCACTCCACCTACAGCCGCGTTCATGAAACTTCGTGGGTATTCAGGCACTATTACCGAATTGGAATTCGGCCAATCTATGGAAACGGAAAACGCCCGTATCACCTTCTACCCGGCGGGACATATCCTGGGTTCGGCCATGACTTTTGTGGAAAGTGATCAAGGGAATTTGTTGTACACCGGCGATTATCGAACCCCTCCCTCTCCTGCTACCGAAGGATTTCAACTTCCGGAAGCTCCTGTTGACGTGTTCATTACTGAAGCCACCTTTTCACTTCCCATCTACAAGTGGAAACCCGAAGAAGAATTAACAGCACAGGTACGGAACTTTGCTACCAGTGCCCTGGACGAAGGCTATACCCCCATTTTCACTGCCTATAATCTGGGTAAAGCGCAGGAACTCATGTTTATTTTAAAAGAACTCGATCATCCTATTCAGATTCACGGGGCGGGGTTCAAACTTTGTGGTGTGTACGAGGAATTCGGTTTCTCATTAGGTAACTACGAAACCTACCAACGGGAGAACTGTGAAGGAAAAATTTTAATTTGTCCAAGCTCGGCACTCGGTACCGGCTTCGCGAGCAACGTAAAAAAAACACGTGTGGCTTATTGCAGCGGTTGGGCGAGCAATGAAAGTCGCCAAACTCAACTTACGGTAGATGAACTCATCCCCATTAGTGATCACCTCGATTTCTTTGCCCTTATTGGCCTATGCGAACAACTTCGTCCCAAAAAGGTATGGGTTACCCATACCCCTAACCCGGATGTAGTGCAATTATACTTAAATAAGCTTGGCATCGATTCCGGATTTCTTGATGTGCAACGGGAGGAAACCGAATGAGCGCTTCTTTCCAATCCCTGGCAGAATTAGCTCAGCGTATTGCTTTTACTCGTGGAAGCAATGCAAAAATCAAATTATGCGCAGAGTACTTTGGTCAACTGGGCTCGGAAGATGTTCGCCGGGCCGCACAGTTTTTGGGAGAAGGAGCCTTTTCTACCGTTTCGGGGAAACGGGCTTCAGTGGGGCACCGAACTGTGGCTTTGTTAGCTGCTGAATTTTGTGAAATTGATTATGACCTGGTGTTCAAACCTTGCCGGACTGCCATAGGAAGTTCCTCCGAAACCATTCAGCGTTTACTGGAAAACATCCCAGAAGCCAGGGCAAAATGGTTTCCCGGGCACCTTTCTTTAGAGGAAATCGAAACCATTTTTGAGCAACTTTATATCACTTCCGGCCGGGAGCCCAAGCAGGCAATTGTCGGGGAAACATGGACCAAAATGACCCCGCTGGAAGTAAAATACTTCATCCGCATGCTTGGACAAGGGTCACTTCGTATCGGCTTTGAAACCAAAAGCGTGGTAAGTGCCATTGCAAAGGCATTTGGAAAAAAGACCGAACCCGTTCGTTATGCCCACATGATTACCGGAAGCCTGGGCGAAACTGCCGTTCTTGCCAAAGAAAACCGATTAAATGAAGCCACCTTCGAGTTGTTTCACCCGTTGTCGTTCATGCTTGCCAGCCCTATTGAAAGCCGTGCCGCTGAAAACCTGGAAGATTACATTGCCGAAGAAAAATTTGATGGCATGCGATGCCAGGCCCATTGCTCCGGGGATAAGATTGAATTGTTCTCCAGGGATTTGAATATAGTAACAGGTTCTTTCCCTGAAATCCTGGAATTTTTCGTTGACCGGAAATTACCAGATGTGGTACTGGACGGGGAAATTTGTGTATTTAAAGACGATACCATTCTCCCTTTTCAACTTTTGCAAAAACGTATGGGGGTTAAAAAACCGGGTGCAAAATTATTGGAAGAATATCCTGTGCTGTTTATTGCTTATGATCTTCTTTACCATGACCAAAAACCCATTTTCGATAAAACACTGGTCGAGCGCCGGGCCATTTTACAGGAACTTTCCAACAAATATCATCTTCCGCTAACTGTACAAATGCACATTACGAACGAAGATGATGTGGAGGAATTATTTGACCGGGCTTTAGCGCATGGTAACGAAGGGTTAATGCTGAAGAGAAAAGATTCGGTCTACGAATATGGCCAACGCCGTAAAAGCTGGCTGAAGGTTAAAAAGCCATCCGGTTCTATCGATACGGTGATTTTGTATGCACACGCCGGAAGTGGCAAGCGAGGAGGAACCTACTCCGATTTCACCCTTGGGGTTTCGGTGAAAGATGATGAGCGCTATGAAGAGGAGTTCATCCCGATTGGTAAAGCGTATGGCGGATATTCGAACGAAGAACTGGCAGAAATGAATAAACAGATCAAAGATCTTACGCTGGAACGATTTGGCCCAACCTTACTTCTGAAACCAGAATTGGTTGTGGAATTAGAATTCGAAGACATCCAGGTAAATAAACGAACCAAAGCCAAATATACCCTTCGACTGCCCCGGTTTAAAGCTATTCGGTGGGATCTCTCCCCCTCTGATGTGGATACCCTTAAGCACGTAGAAAAGCTTTACGATCAAAAGCTGGCACAAGAGAGAACAGGACAAGGAAAAAACCCAAGTTTTGTTTGGAAGAACGGGTGACTTGTAAAACCAATTAACACAAAATTTTAAAGTATTTAACAAGAAAGGGGGAGAACTTTTGTCTGTAAAAAAGTTTTGTAGCTAATTAACATAAATCATTACGGCTCTTCAATGAAATTATTAAAAACAATAAGTGCATTATTGCTATTAGTTTTTATGGCCTGTTCCTCAAACGAACAGAATGCACAAAATAACCGGGGGAATAACTCAGTGATTCCTGCTGTGGAAGCAGTACAAGCCCGTTACGGTTCTCTTCCGCTCGTGGAGCGTTTCAGCGGAAATGTTCGATCCGAAAACCAGGTGCCCTTATTCCCTCAGATAAATGCAAAAATTGAAGCGGTTTATGTAGAGAATGGGCAATATGTTCGGGAAGGAGAAAAACTTGTACAATTGGAAGACGAGCAATTCCGTCAACAACTTATCCAGGCTGAGGCCGGCTTGAATATCAATAATGCCCGCCTGAAGCAAGCAGAAGCTCAGCTGGGTGAACTTCAGTCGCGCTATAATCGTGAAAAACAACTTGCCGATCGTGACCTTAGCAGCGATGCGGTAATTGAACAGCTTGAAGCAGAGTTAGTTTCTTCGCAGGCAAACGTGGAATTGGCTAAAGCTCAGGTAGCACAATCGGAATCACTGGTGGAAGAGCGCAAAGAAACGTTGCGAAGAACTACCATTACGGCTCCAATTTCGGGAACCATCGGTCAGCGTAATGCGGAAGTGGGTATGCAGGTTTCTCAAAACACACAGCTTTTTATGCTTGGAGATTTGACCAGGCTTCGTGTTGAAATTGTACTTACCGAACAAATGCTGAATAAGATTTCTATCGGGCAAACCGCAAATATCATGGTAGAAGATTATGAGGGGAATGACCAGGTAATGCAGGCTAAGCTTTCACGAATCTCTCCTTTTCTTAACGAAATTACCCGAAGTACTGAAGCTGAAATTGATGTTCAAAATGTAAATGGATGGCTGAAACCTGGAATGTTTGTGCCGGTAGATATACTCTTCGGAGAAAGTGAACAAGCAACATTAATTCCAATTAGCGCAATTTATACCGATCCAACCTCAGGCGCTGAAGGTGTTTTTGTAGCTTCATCTATGGGTTCAGAAATAGAACCGGTTCGGGAAGAAAACACCGAAGGACTTCAGGCGCTGACAGAACCAACTCAGGTTCAGTTTCAACCCATAAATGTATTAGCGCGAGGACGAATGGAAGTTGGTGTAGGTGGGCTTGAAAGCGGACAATGGGTAGTTACTCTGGGCCAGGATTTATTGGGTGAAGGCCGTGAAGAAGCCCGAATCAGAACGGTTAGCTGGGACAAAGTACTTCAATTGCAAAGCCTGCAAAGAGAGGATTTGCTGATGGAAGCAATGGAACAGCAGCAACCTGGTAATACTCCCATATCTACCCGGTAAGGAGGAATACTTATGGCTATTACAGAAACTTCTATTCGCCGCCCTATTGCTACATCGATGCTCTTTTTGATCATCATTACCCTGGGCATTATGGGGTTCCGCTACCTTCCGGTAGACCTTCTTCCCCCCATTGAATACCCGCAGCTTACCATTTCTACAAATTATGATAACGTAGGCCCCGAAGAGATTGAAAACATCATTACCGAGCGCATCGAAAACGCAGTTGCCGGAGTTCCAGGTGTTGAACGTGTACGCTCGAATTCAAACGAAGGAAACAGCCGTGTTACCCTTGAATTTGCACAGGGAGTAAATATCGATGAAGCGGCCAATGATGTGCGTGCAGCATTAGATCGTGTTCGTGGCAGCCTCCCTTTGGAAGCCGATCCTCCCCGAATCTGGAAATTTGACCCAAACAATTTCCCCATTGTAATTGTGGGTGCAAGCTCGGATAAAGATCTTGCTGATTTAACATTGCTGCTTGACCGTGAAATCACTAAACGATTCGAACAAATCAACGGAGTGGGTTCCATAGATATCTGGGGTGGAATCAACCGGGAAGTAAAAGTAGATATTAAGCGCGATCGGTTAATCGCTTCCGGCCTTACTACTGATGAGGTTCGCCAGGCTATTTCCAGGGAAAATACAAACCTGCCCGGCGGAGATGTGAATGAGGGAGTTTCCAGGTTATACATCCGTACACTTGGTGAATATGAATCTGTGGATGAAATCGCCAATACAGTGATCACCACTGTTGACAGTAAACCCATCAGGGTTAAAGACGTTGCTGACGTAAGTTTCGGGTACGAGGACTTAGATCGTTTAGTAACCATCGATCAAAAACCTATGGTTCGGTTTGGATTACGAAAACAAACCGGGGCTAATACAGTGGCGGTTGCCGAGGAAATCCGAAAAGAAGTGGATCGCATTAATGCCGAACGCAATGACCTGGAGTTATTTGTTACGATTGATCAAAGCACTTTCATCCAGGATTCCATCGATAATGTTCAGAATTCTGCTGTTTGGGGAGCGTTACTTGCAGTATTAGTATTGTATGTTTTTTTCCGGAATGGTTCCTCTACATTCATCATTGCTATTGCCATTCCAATTTCAATTATAGCCACTTTTGGTTTGTTGTATTTCAGTGATCTCACATTGAATCAGATGAGTTTTGGTGG
>JAKSCW010000077.1 GCA_022360375.1 Balneolales bacterium | reverse complement strand
GTGCTCGGGCACAGAACGCACATACCGGGAAAACTCAAACCCGTCCATGTCGGGCATCATTACATCCGAAATGATCACATCCGGGTTAATCAGGGCCAGTTTCTTTTTTCCCTCCAAACCGTTTTCTGCTTCTGTAACCTCAAGGTTATTTGCCGATAACAGGCTGGAAATGTACTGTCTCATATCCGGGTTGTCTTCTACTAAAAGGATGTTAGTAGTAATATCGGTAGCGTTTTTTGGAAAAAACGGTGCTATCTGTAAAGGTGTATCAAAGGTCGGTATATCTTCATTCTCATCTACTACCGGTGCGCCTTCTTTAGCCATGGTTTTTGGGCAACTGCGAAGGGTTACTAAGAACGTACTCCCTTTTCCATACTCACTATTTACTGTAATCCTGCCTCCATGCAATTCCACCAGTTCTTTGGTAAGATTCAGCCCAACACCCAGCCCGTAACCTCCTCCGGTAATTTCTCCCTCTTTCGAATGAAAACGATCAAAGATATACGGGATCCGGTCTTTTTGGATACCAATCCCGGTGTCAGAAACCGCCAGTTCAACAAATTCTTCATTTACCCTTACATCAACTTCAATGGCACCTTTTTCGGGAGTAAACTTGATGGCATTGGAAATAAGGTTCGTCAAAATCTTCTGGAACTTATCCGGGTCAACCCCGGCGCATACCTTTTGTCCCGGAACAGAAGTTTTTAAGATAATGTTTTTGTTGCCGGCTATGCTTTCGAATGAAGCCATAATTATGGCAACCTTTGCCCCGACATCCAGTTTCACGGGATTGATTTCTATCTTGCCGGATTCAAGGCGGGCCAGGTCTAATACCTGGTCTACCAGCTGCTTCAGCCGGAATCCGTTTCGTTGAGCCAGCTCCAGGTTGTGCTTCCATTTCCGGGGCATATCTGTATTGTCGTGTGCCAGGCTTTGAAGCGGGCCCAGGACCAGGGTTAGCGGAGTGCGAAGTTCGTGGGAGATGTTGGTGAAAAAATTGTCTTTGGCCGAACTGAGTTCATCAATGATTTCTTTTTGGCGTTCTATTTCTTCCTTTTGGTGTTCCACTTCCTCCTTTTCTTTGCGCAAGTCGTCGGTGCGCTGGGAAATGATATGTTCCAGTTTTTGCTGGCTTCTTATACCTCGTTTTTCCCTGATTGCAAGGATCAAAAAAACAAAGGTGATTACCGAGCCTGTTGCCAGTACTTTAAACCAACCGGTTTCATAAAAAAGGGGGGCTATGGTAATGGTTACGGTTGCTTCCCCGGCACTCCATACCCCATCGTTGTTAGATCCCTGCACTCTGAAGGTATAGGTTCCGGCAGGTACATTGGTAAAATAGGCCGTACGCCGGTTCCCTATATAATGCCACTCGTTTTCCCTGCGGTCATGAAACCCATCCAGCCGGTACCGGTATTGGTTTTTCTCAGGCTGGAGGAAGCTTAATGCAGCATAAGTAATCTCAAAGTCACGCTGGTTGGCGTTTAAGTGTAATTCCTCCCCGGTATACTCAACATTTCCGCCTTGCCAGCCAATGTGCTGGATATGAATAGGAGGTGCCGTATGATTTTTAGTGATATTTGCAGGGTCTACCGAAACCGCCCCTCCCTGGCCTGCAAACCACAGGGTTCCGTCGAAGGCTTTTATTGCTGAGGGTTGGGTTCCCCCGTTTCCTTCCCGGTGAGCCAGGCCGTCCTTTTCGGTATAGCTGGTGGATGTTATAGTCTCGGTTTCTCCACGCAGGAAGGCATGAACGTCCTGCTTTGTAATCCAGAAAATTCCCTGGTTGGTGTTCATCCAGAAGCGGTCAAAATCATCTTCCAGGATTACATGGATAGAATTGTGATATAATCCATTCGCTTCGTTCAAGGTAACCAGGCTCGAAAAATCGGGGGCTCCGTCTTTGAGTTGAACAATATCCAGCCCATCTCCTTCACTCCCGATAAACAGCCATTCTTTCCCGGTTTCGGAGTCTGTGTAAGCATATAATCCGCGAATAAAATCACTGCTTAAGCCATCCCGGGTCGAATAGTGGAAGTAGGAGGTTCCGTCATACCGTATTAATCCTTCCCCCCGAGCTGAAGCCCAGATATCGCCACCAGGGGTTTCCATGATGTACTGGTAGGTGGCATAAGGCACGTTTTCTTTTCCTGCCACGAGTTCCCAGACGTCATTCTCACGAACATAAAGCCCTCGTTTCCCTCTTGGAGAAGTGCCAACCCAGAGGCGTTGCTGTGAGTCCTCAAAAATGCTGTGGACACTAAAGTTACCTACAAATCCAGGGACGGGATACGGTTCAAAGGTATTGGTCTGTGGATTTAAATAATGTATTCCCTTTTCGAACAGCCCACCGATAAGCAGGGTTTGATCGGCAAGCTGTTCCATAGT
>JAKSCW010000078.1 GCA_022360375.1 Balneolales bacterium | reverse complement strand
TTTTGGTTTGCCTGTTTAGCCTTCAGTTTTGTTGTTTCTCTGTTTGCCGGAAGCTATCCCGCTTTCTTTTTGTCTTCGTTCAATCCAATAGAAGCCATTAAGGGAAAGTTGAGACAAGGAAGGAAAAGTGTTCGGTTTCGCCAGGTGCTGGTGGTGTTTCAATTTACCATTTCCATTTTTTTAATTATTGGGACTATAACTATTCATGAGCAGATTAATCACGCCAAAAACCGATCCATGGGTTATGAAAAGGAAGGATTGATTACCATCGAAGGTCGCAACAGTGAATTCGCGCAAAAAGCGGAAGTATTGAGGGAAGAGTTAATAAGAACAGGAGCTGTTGAAGAGGTCGCTTTTTCAAATTATCCATTAACGAACACGCTTGGTAATAATAGTGGATTTAGTGTTGAAGGTTCTTCCACGATTTTTCAGGAAACGTTCAATACCATTTATGTAACCCCTGAATATGGAGCTGCTACACAATGGGAGTTAGTTGCTGGTCGAGAATTTAGCAGAGATCTGGGTAGTGAAATGAATTCCATTATCCTGAGTGAATCTGCCGTGGAGCAGATGGGACTTACGGACCCGATTGGGAAGGAAATTATTGCACATGATAACACCTTCAATGGCCAAACGAATTTTACGGTGGTAGGAGTAGTAAAAGATATGATTAAAGGCTCTCCATTCGGCAGACCAGTACCGCTCATGCTCTTTTCTAATACAAGCACTAACCGAAGGGGATATATGTTTGTAAGACTCAATCCGGACTTGTCGTATGGAGAGTCGATTGCCGCAATTCAGAAAAGTTTCCACAGTGTGCTGCCTAACCATCCATTTCATGCTCACTTTGCGGATGACCAATACCTGGCAAAATTTCGATCTGAAGATCAAACCGGAACTTTAGCTACTATTTTCAGTGCTCTAGCCATTTTGATTAGCTGCCTTGGGTTATTTGGGTTATCGGCGTTTATGGTTACCCAACGTGTGAAAGAAATTGGCATCCGGAAAGTGCTGGGTGCTTCTATAACCAGCTTATGGGCACTACTCTCTAAGGATTTCGGAATTCTTGTTGCCATCGCCTGCTTGATTTCTGTACCTATTGGTGGGTATGTGATGAATATCTGGCTGCAGGATCATGCATATCGAATATCTTTAGGTTGGGAGATTTATACGATTAGTATTGTACTAAGTATCGTGGTTACGCTGGCTACGGTGAGTTATCATTCTGTAAAAGCATCATTGGCCAACCCGGTAATTTCGTTGAAGAGTGAATAGTGTTTTTGTATGAATTCCATACAAACGATTAGCAGGAATTTGCCCTATCTTTGCAGAAAATAATTCAGCAAGATGCAGCGAAAGCAAATTAATATTACCGTAGAATTGGACGAACAACATATTCCCACCAATATCATCTGGAATGCAGACGACATGCAGGGCAAAAGCGAAGCTGAATGCCGTGCCATGCTTCTTTCCCTTTGGGATGCCCGACAAAAAGATACGCTGAAGTTGGATCTTTGGACCAAAGATATGACGGTGGACGAGATGAAAATCTTTTTCCATCAAACGTTGGTAACTATGGCAAGTACGCTTCAAACCGCCACGAATGATGAACGTATTGCCGGAGACATGCAGGACTTTTGCGATTACTTTGCAGAGAAGATGGAAATTAAAGCTTAATAGAAAGCTATACTTCCGAAACTAACGGCACTTTCCCGTTCATGCTCATCCCATAAATCGTAGGAGAGAATTTGCCCGATACGATCAGGGAAGGTTTTAAGGAAAGTAACAAGCGGAGGGAACCCACAAACCCGGTACTTGTCGTAGTTTTCCTTCATAATGCTTATAAGAGCATCCGGGTTACCTTTTATCGCTTCAGCCATAAACAAGGCGTCATGTTCACGAACTTCATCAAACATATCCCGCGCATTTTGAATATCGCCAAATTTTAATCCCACATGAGAAAGGTCTCCGCTTATCAGGAAAAAAGTGTCAGGATCATCTTCGAAAAGTGTTCGAAGTACCAACCCAAACCGATCTGCTTGCTGTTCACGGTACGAATTTTCTGTGTAGAATAATTCATCCATGCTGGAGACCAATATCGGGATGACTTCAAAGTTGTGTTTCCAAATATGATTGAGGAAAAGAAGGTGTAATTCAATACTGTGCTCTACTCTGTGAGCACGATCCTGAAAAGTGACTCCAATTTTGTCTAATTCAAATCGATCGGTTAATTCCTTCCTAAAAGTTTTACTGGAGCTAATGCTTCCATTTGGAAGTTGAAAAGTCTTATCGGAAATGATGAATGGCGTTTCTGCATAAATGTCTCCATACATTCCTGCGTAATGAGATGTTGCCAGAATCACGACTCGCTTTGGTTTTAAATGCGTAATGGAAGAGAAGGCTTTAACAAAGCTGCCCATACCCACTCTGGGATCTATATGCGGGGCGTATAAAGCCCTGGAATTGACTGACTCAGATTTCTCGTTCTCGTCAAAAGCTTTGTTGAGCATGGTAATCAACTCGTTGGGATTTGCCGGATAAGAAACCCCTGCTGTGGTTGCCATATGAAACAATTCGCTTTCATAGGCTTCTTCAATTTTCTGGGATTGCCGCACAAATTCCCTGGAGTTTAAAATTCTGTTTTCATCTAAATACTTGATGTAATTAAGCAAATCCTCCTTCCCGACGTTTCCATTGCTATACGCCATAATATCGTTGATGCTTCTGTATCCATCTAGCAAAGAAAGAATATTGTAAGAATCGAAGGGTAAGGTGAAGTCTTCAGTAGCATAACCAAGCGCATCAAAAAAATACAAAATAGGTTCCCCGTTGTGTTGAATTGGAATTCGCTGTACATCTGGCCGTACAGCGGGAACGGGGCGCTCATAAGAATCAAATAAAAGTTCTTCCATAATCTTTTAAGCTCTTGACGGTGGCAAACCTCTTTTTGTATTGCGTAGAAAAATAATCCAAATGAAGAAAAACTTAAGTTAGGTTTCTCTCATCTTTCTGCATTCGCATTGCACCCCGTAGTTCACACAAAGCGGGTGATCTGGCGCTTTTGAAATCCTCGCTTTGCAAGGCCCCCGCCCATGGTGAATCATTAAGTGCGATAAATCCGTCCAGCTTTCCTGTGGAAAGAGAGCCATTAAATCCCGCTCGATTTTGTTGGTATTATTTTTTTCCTTCGTAAGCCCAAACCGGTTTGAAAAACGTTTAACATGGGTATCAACCACAACACCTTCATTTATCCCGAAGGCATTTCCGAGTACTACATTGGCTGTTTTCCGGGCTGCTCCCCGAAGGGTGAGCAGTTCATCCATGGTTTGAGGAACTTTGCCTCCAAAGTGTTCTGCCAGGGTTTTGGAAGTTTCTTTCAATGATTTTGCTTTGTTTCGGTAAAAGCCTGTTGTTTTTACTAATTGTTCCAGTTCTTCAAGGGGAGCTTCTGCCATCAGTTCCGGGGTTGGATACGTTTCAAACAAAGCCGGTGTAACCATATTTACACGCACATCGGTACATTGCGCACTTAAAATGGTTGCGATTAAAAGCTCGAACGGGTTCCGATGGTCAAGCTCACAATGTGGATTCGGATAATAACTGTAGAGCTGTTCCAGGATTTCAGCAGCCCATTCTTTCTGTTTTTTCGTTTTTCGGGGAAGTTTCATCAATTAATCGCTATCTGGTTTTGAATTTTGTTCATACGGAAGAGCATATCCGCTGATTGTAGAATTTTAAGGGACAACTGGTAATTGTAATCCGGGTGTTCGGTAAGGAATCTCCGAACGGTTTCCACGGCAGAATCGGAACTATAATTTCCAAGAGTGGCACTCATCCAGCCTGCGGGAAAGAAAATATCACCGGTTTGTTGAATCTCTTGAAGTAATTCCAGGCTGGATAGAATGTATTTTTCAGATTCATTTTCTCTGAGTGGATGGTGTAAGTATCTTAATCCACTCAATACCCAGGATTCGATCTCACGGTTTTGTTCATCCTTCAGCGATTCAAAGAATTCGTCACGGGTTAGTTGGTCGTTAGACAGGGCTGGAATCAAAAATTCGAAACGGCGTTTATGATCCGGGTTTTCAATGTTAGCTAATTGGGCGGAAGTGATTTCCTCAAACATTTCCGGTGCTTTAATGGAAAGTGTAGCTGCCATACCTATGTAATCATTTTCTGAAAGAGGTAGTGCAGGAACAGTAGCTGTTTTATTCCAAATGCTATGCAGTTGTTCTAACCCTTTTTGCGAAAGCACTACACTTTGCCAGGTGCTGAAAAACATGCGTTTTCTGCTGGCTTCGGTTTGTTCCATCATTAAGTGCCAGGTAAGGGCTTCCATTTCAACGGAATATGCATCTCGTTCTTCAGGAAGGAATGCATCCCAGTAAATAGTTCCGATATGCCCAAGTGCCAAATTTAGCAGCAACTGGTTTTCTTCCGTTTGGATGATTTGTTGTAGTTGTTCGAAATAGGTTTTTGGGTCAATATTTCCTTCAAGAAGGTTTTCGTAAATGTTAATCAGCAACGATCCTTTAGCTACTTCATCCAGGTTGTTCCAAATTTCAAAATCCGAAATTTTTGCTTCAAAAAGGCCATACCCAATTCCGTCTGAATTTGGAAGGATATAGTACTGATTAAATGAAGCATCAAATAGGACGGTTTGTTCATTACTTAATACATAATGCGATAAAGTTCCGTCTTCTCCACTTGATAAAATTTCAAAAGATTGTGGCCAGATTCTATTATTGCCACTAGGATCTGTATGTATAATTGTTCTTTGATATGAACCTGATCCTTCACTAATGTTCGGCCTTCCGGGAGTATTCACCCAAACTTCACTCCAGGTTTTTAAGTCCGAGTCAGTTTTTCGATCGAGGATATCGATGAGCTCAGGCCAGGTGGCG
>JAKSCW010000134.1 GCA_022360375.1 Balneolales bacterium | reverse complement strand
TGTACCATCTGTAAATCCGAGATTCGCGTAACTTTCTTCCTGAGTTCTGACCCCGTCTGATTCTTTGAATAAATCTCCTTCGTTGGCGTTATTCCAGCCTCCAAGAAGTCCAATACGTTTATCAACCATTCCGGTCTTCTTCTCTAATTGAGCCTGAACTTCAACCATTCTGTTTTCTTCAAGGGTGTTTTCGACTGAGTCAAGTTGTTCTTCAATGCTTACGCCATAGGCTATTGCAGATTCAATATTGCCTTCTTTAACGGCCTGGTCGAAATTTTCAACGGCTTGTACAGCATTAATAAGCTCTTCCCTGGCAAAAATGGTTGCTCCATTTTCAATCAATTCTTTCATACGGTTTTTTTGAATGAGGACCGTAGCCGTAGTTGATCCAAGTATCTCTAACCGAAGAATATCATCTTCCAGCAAAGTGAATGTATTTCTTTGAACATCCCGGTCTGCCAGGGCAACAATTATCGGCCAGTTTAAAGTATCACCGGTATATCGAAGCGAGACATTTTGCAATTCGGAAGAAGGAAAAGTAATAGCACCACTTTGAGCTATCGCTGAAGTACTTAACAAGGCCAGAATGGTACAAATATTGAAAACTTTCATTGTTATTCTGTCTCACTTTGAGGCAATACTATTGTGAACCTGCTTCCTATTTTATTGTTTGATTCTAATAATATTTCGCCGTTATGCTTATTGATAATCTCTTTAACATACGCTAAACCAAGTCCTGTTCCTTTTTCACGGGCAGATTTGATGTTGGACCGTACCCTGTAAAACTTATCGAATACTTTTTTCTGATCTTCCAGATTAATCCCAAATCCGTAATCAGTTACGCTTACTTCGATATTTGCCTCATTTTCGTTCAATTCAATCTCAATCGTTCGGTCACTATCACCATATTTAATGGCATTACTAACAAGATTTTGTACTGCATCAAACAGTAAATCCTTGCTTCCCTTCACAACAAAACTGGTTCCGTTGGCCATAATAGTGATTTTAAGATTTTTCTCAGTAAGAAGGGAGTTGGAAACGGATTTAACATCGTTCACAACCTGAAACAAATCTACATCCAGGAATTCTACAGGAATTCTTCCATATTCCAGGCGCTGGACATCCAGGAAGCGATTCACAAGGTCGTTCATTCTTTCACCTGAAAGGTAGACTTCTTTGAGCAATTCCTGCATTTCATCCTGGCTCATACTGGTATTGTCAATCATTAATTTCGATAAACCTACCACACCGGTAATCGGATTTTTGAGCTCATGAACAATAATATTGATCATATCCGTACGCTTCATATCTACCATACGGTCTTTGGTCTTGTCGTGCAAAATTACCAATGCGCCTTGGGGGCTATCCTGTTCGTCCACAAAAGAAACATATTGGTAATCGTAAAAATAAGTAGTTTCCTCATCCACAAAATGTGCCAGTTCAGCACGTTCAACATTAATCTTGTATGGGTTCGGAAAGTGAACCGTTTGGTTTGATTTTGTAAGCTCTATTTTTGAGTTTTTCAGCAAATCCCGGAAGTAGGTGTCTTGCGGGT
>JAKSCW010000314.1 GCA_022360375.1 Balneolales bacterium | reverse complement strand
GTTCAGAGTTCAGCATCCATGTGTCATAGCTGAGCTCGAATCGAACAAAGAGAAAAATCATAAGGAATGAAGCAACTCCAATCGCAAGCCCCCCGATATTCAGTGCGTGATATGCTTTATGTTTTGCGATGTTCCGAAAAGCGATTTTGATATAGTTTTTTAGCATGGCTAAGTGATCCTTATCGTAGTGTTGAGTTTGTTCTGTGTTCAGCTGGATAGACTTCAAGCGGTAAGAAGTAAGCACCTCTATCATAAAACGGGTGTTTGCTATCCATTTTGGATTCCCTTTCTGCAAACGATATTGGTACAATTCATGGAGATCTCCTTCTACATCCTCGTAAAATCTCCGCGGACAAATTTTCTCCAGAAGCCAGCGTCCAAAAAAAGGAGGTCTGTGATTTTTTCTGTTCTCCATCTTACTGTTTGGTTAAGGTATCCGGGATGAGATTCCAGAGCCTGTTTCGTAATTCGCGAACCTGGGCAAGGGCAGCAATTCCTTCAGCGGTTAAAGAAAAATATCGTTTTCTTCGCCCGCCTCTTTCTGCTGTTGCTCCACCCATTTCTGAGCGGAGGAACTTTTTTTCCTCCAGCCGAAACAGGGTTGTATGAATGGAACTGATATTGAATGATTGACCGGATTGGCGTTCAACTTCTTCCTTAATTTGAACCGCATAGGCTTTCTCCCCTATCGAGGCTGCTGTGAGAAGAACGAGTTCTTCAAGTGCTCCAAGTTCTGTTACCTTCATAATTGCAATGAGTTAGAGTATATTATTCATAATTGTAAATAAAATACTCACTCAAAGACGAACATCAAATCCAAAGGTTACAGAAAAAGCTATTTTATCCCGGGACGAGTATTCTAAGTACCGGGAAATTATCTGGATAGAATTTCGGCCATTTTTTCGCGGAGAACCGGGTTATTGAAGACTCCATTATGTTTCTGTCCCTCTAATATCACATATTCATCATTCTCATCCAGGAATTGATTCAGCTTCATTCCCCGTTCAATCGGTAACCGGGTGTCTTCTCCCGCATAAAAGATCGTAATCGGTTCATCGATTTTGGGTAACGCCAAATCCGTTCGCAGCGGAAACCTCACCAGGAAAGAAGGCAAAAAGGAATAATCTGCATTCTTCATATCAATCATGCTGTAGTACGGGGTCCAGATTACCACTTTGCGGGGATCATTTTCCGCAGCAACCAGAGCGGCTATCCCGGAACCCAATGAATAGCCCAGCACAATAATGCTTTCCTCATCATATTCGGCCAGCATTGCCTGGTATACAAGCTTCATATCCCCAACCAAATCTTCTTCATTCCACATCCTGCCTTTGGTTTTTCCATAGGTTCGGTAATCGGGGTATAACACATCGTAGCCCTGTTCTAAAAACAGGTCAAATTTTTGTGGCTCTGTGTCCGTATTTCCCCCGTTTCCATGGAAAAATATAACCAGGCCTTTACCGGAATCTGCTTTCGCCAGAATTGCATGTATCCTTGCGTCCTCATCCGTCCCCTGGAACCAGCGTTCCTCAAATTCAAAGGTATAAGAATAGGTATGATCATCCGGTAACGGAGAGGGATTAAAGAGAATAGAATTCTGAATGAAGAAGAAGTAAACGCAGATTGCCAGGTATAAAACGATAACCGTTAAAAGCACGGAAAAAAGTGATTTTTTCAACAACGTAGTAGTTTCCTTATAGTTTATTATACAGGAGAAGATTATATAAAATCAGGAGAATTGCTTCACCAAATCGGCAAAACAAATACCCCTTTGCTATATGGATTCTTTTTTTAAATTAATTAGATATTAAAAAAAACTCAGCCTGACTAACTAGAAATGACTTATACTCACCTTACATCTTTTGATATTACTGGGCGTCAATTGGTTACTGTATTACTTCTATTGATTGGTGTTCAGATTCAAGCTTTTGCTCAACCTGCTACCGGCGCGCCCACCCCGCCTGACCGAAGTAATAATGAAGTCATTTCGATATTCAGCGGTGCATATACTAATGTGGAAGGAACCAACTTTAACCCGAACTGGCAACAAGCCACCGTAGTTACCACAGAACAAATTGATGGTAATGCCACACTTAAGTACGAAAACTTTAATTACCAGGGTATTGAAATAGGAACTTCGATTGATGTTACCGGAATGGAATACCTTCATCTGGACATGTGGACCAGCAATGCATCAGCAGTGAGTGCTTTCTTAATTAGCCCCGGGCCTGCGGAAACCCCCTACTCGTTGCCGATTGTAGAAAACACCTGGCAAAGCTACGATATTCCTTTAAGTGAATTCTCTGATGTGGTTGACTTAAGCGATGTATTCCAGTTCAAATTTACTGATAGCGGTGTAGGTGATTCCCCTACCATCTATATTGATAATATTTACTTCTTCACCGGGGCGGTAGGAGCGTCATCAAATGCTACCCTGTCCGGTCTGAAAATCGGGGATTTTCCAGTTCCTGGCTTTTCTTCATCTATTTTCGAATATGTGGTGCCTTTGTCTTCTGATGCAACAGTAGCACCGGTTGTAAGCGCGAAAGCTTCGGATGAAAATGCGCAGGTTGTGGTTACCCCGGCTGATGGCGTACCCGGAACTGCCACCGTTACGGTTACTGCAGAAGATGGAACCACCGAAAATGTATACACCGTCGAGTTTGTACTTTTGGGAGCAGAATCGGATGCCACTCTAAGTGGAATACAGGTAGGCGGTATAGACATCACTGATTTCTCTTCTTATGGTTTTCAATATGTATACCATTTAACCGGGGATGAAACAGCCCCGGAAGTAACCGCAACGGCTACGGTAGATTCCGCAACAGTAACCATCCTTCCAACCGGCGAAGTACCGGGTTCCACCTCAATTTTTGTTACATCCAATGATAGTTTGGAAACCAATGTTTACTCGGTCTTTTTTGCAACTGAAAACCTGCTTTGGTGGGACGAGTTCTCCGCTTCCGATCTGAATACCGGGTACTGGTCGTATGATATTGGGGATGGCTGCCAGGTGGAAGGTTGTGGCTGGGGTAATTTTGAGCTCCAGGCCTACACCGAGGAAAGTGTATACATCGATTCCATTCCCGGGGAACCGGGCAATAATGCCTTGGTGATTGAAGCCCGCAATGAGTCGAACCAGTTTACCTCGGGCAGAATAAACTCGCAGAAAAAAGTAGACCTTAAATACGGAATCGTGGAAGTCAGGATGCGGGTTCCTGATTTGGAAACAGGTTTATGGCCTGCCGCATGGATGCTTGGCTCGAATCATTCCGAGGTTGGCTGGCCCCAAAGTGGTGAAATCGATATCATGGAAATGGGACAAATGGAGGCTTTCCGGACCGGACAGGGATTTCCCAATTCAACAGAAAACAACTTTGTTGGAGCAAATGTTATTTGGTATGCCGAAGCCGCCTGTAATGCCGGAAACCCAACCTGCTCAGCAGCTATTGCAGGGGATGCCGGCTTTAACAACCCTTATGTTTCTGCCACCCCTATGACCGATCGTTTCCAAACCTACCGGTTGTACTGGAATGATGCAGGTATCCGGTTAACGGTAGAAGATAATGGTGTTGAACACGAGCTATATGCAGATGTATTTAGCTATGGCAACAATGCCGAGTTGCAAAGTACATTCACCGAACCCTTTTACATGATTCTTAACCTGGCCGTTGGAGGGACATTTACCGATGCTTTGCAGGCAAATCAAATAACTGCTCCCTTGCCTGCCAAAATGTATGTGGACTACGTTCGGCTTTATGAGTACAACGGGCAGGGAGAAGTATTTTTGGGCGGAATGCTCACCTCTTCTGAAGAAGAATTTTCAGAGCAACCCAAAGATGTCCGGTTGCTCCAGAACTACCCGAATCCTTTTAACCCCAGTACGAACATCCAGTTTGAATTGAACAACGCCTCCAACGTAACCGTTGCTGTGTATGACATTTTAGGAAGAAAAGTAACAGAACTCGTTAACGGGTTCAGAAGTGCAGGTGCGCACACCGTTACCTTCGATGCCAACAGCTTTTCAAGCGGTTTTTATTTATACCAGCTAAAAGTAGACGGAGCTGTAATTGATACAAAGAAAATGTTGCTGATTAAGTAAGCTCAGGTTCTTGAAATTCTGAGTTCAATCCGGTCAAACAGGAACTGAACGAGTAATGCCATTAATGCGGCAGGAATGGCACCTTCCAAAATCAGGGAGGTGTCATCCAATCGTATCCCGGTCAGAATCGGTTGCCCATAGCCTCCTGCCCCGATTAAGGCTCCCAATGTTGCGGTACCAATGTTGATTACGGCAGACGTTTTTACTCCTGCAAGAATGGTTGGCAGTGCTAAGGGAAGTTCAATTTTCTGAAGAATAACCTGGTTTGGTAACCCGAGTGCCCTGGCAGATTCCATTAAGGAAGGTTCGATATTTTTTATCCCGGCATGTGTATTTCTCACTATTGGCAGCAAACTATATAAAAACAGGGCAGCCATGGCCGGGATAGAGCCAATTCCTAACAATGGAATCATAAACACCAAAAGAGCCAGTGAAGGAATAGTTTGCATAACGCCAACAAATCCAAGAACGGGGCTTTCAATAGCCGGAATCTTAACTGCAAGTACACCCAGGGGTATGGCGATTAGAATTGCCAGCCCAAGAGAAATGGAAACCAGGTACAGATGACCAAGCGTGGTTTCCCAGAGCCTTGACCAAAAATTTTGAACCGTTACTTCGGCCTGAATTCCAAACTTTGCTTCAAGAAACCGGGCTGCTACTTCTGAATCGTTTTCTCCGTTCAATTTCACAGAAGCATTCATGGTGATGATTTCTTCCTCTGAAATCTGTCCTTCCAGCTTTGTTATCGTTTCAACCACACCGGGATCAACGTCCAACCTGTACAAAAAAACCGCTAAATAGGTAGGGAAAAAGTTCAGATCATCTTCCAGTACTTTCAGGTCGTAATATTCGATTTCGGCATCGGTGGAGTATATGTCTATCACATCAATATTCCCTGCTTCCAGCCCCCGGTAGGCTAAATCATGATCGAGGCCGGTAACATCCATAGCCTCCAGGCCATATGCCGAAGAAAGGCCGGGCCAGCCATCGTTTCGTTCCATGAATTCGTTACTGACTCCAAAAACCAGGTCAGGATGCCTTCCCAGGTCGGATATCTTTTCGATGCCTAATTCCCCCGCAATTTGCTTATTCATACCCAGTGCGTAGGTATTATTAAAGCCTAAAGGGCGGGTTGCCTGAACTTCAAATTCATTGAGCAACACATTTAATGCTTCAAGGGTGGTGAATTCAACCCCGCCTAAAATCTCCTGGGTTACCGTGCCGGTATAATCGGGATAAATATCAATCTCCCCTTCAATAAGTGCATTCCACAAAATCTGGGTACCCCCAAGCTGATCGTAGAATTCGACTTCAAATCCTTCTGCTTCCAGTAATAACGTAGCAATATCTCCCAGGATCACTGATTCCGTGAACAACTTACTCCCTACCTGGACGGGTTGCCGGGCAAACACAGAACAGGAAATTCCTGTCAGAACCATGAATATCCAGCATTGCTTCATGTGCCTGCTTTTCCAATTAAGCTTCGGTGAGCCGTCACGAATTGGGTTACAAATTCACTGCGAGGTTCCTGGATGAAAGAATGAATATCCCCGAGTTGCTCAATTTCCCCATCCTTCATCAATGCGATTTGGTCGCCCAGGTAAGCAGCTTCACTCAAATCATGAGTGACAAGAAGAACCGTTTTTTTCAGCGTATCAAATATGCGTTTTAAATCTGTTTGGAGGTCATGGCGCACTAATGGGTCAATAGATCCAAGGGGTTCATCCAGTAAAATAACTTCAGGGTCGAGCATAAGCGCCCGGATTAAGCCAATGCGTTGTTGCTGACCACCGGATAATTTGGATGGAAGCTTATCCATTTGTGACAATGTGATCTTTGTTAGTTCTGCGAGTTCAGTGATCCGGGCGGTTATTCCGGGTTCACTCCATCCCAGATATTTTGCAGCCAAAGAACAATTCTCCCTTGCTGTTAAATGCGGAAATAATCCCCCTTTTTGTATCACATAGCCCATGTTGTGCCGGAGTTTTAATTTGGTTTCGGAACTCATTTCCGTTTCTCCAACCTGAACTTTTCCTGAATCCGGGAATATGAGCCCCATCACAATTCGCAGGAGCGTGGATTTTCCGCAACCACTGGGACCAATCAAGGCGAGTGTTTTACCCGGTTTCACTCTTAATGAAATGTTATCGAGCACTTTTTGATTATTATAACTCTTTGATATGTGCTGAATGAATATCACTACAACAGGTTGAACTAATTATGCGGGTAACTACAAAAATATTGATTCAAAGTACAATTGCGCTGGTTGCAATTGCATTGAATCTCATTTTTCCGGAATTCACTACTAAATTCAGGTACCCGTTACTGGCTTTGATAATTCTGCTGATTGGGATGCCACATGGGGCACTGGATCATGTAATAGACGGGAAACTCGGAAACTGGAACCCATTTTCGTTCAATAAGAAGTTTTATGGCTGGTATCTATCTATTATGGCTGGCTACTCGCTGCTTTGGATCTTCTTCCCTTTTTTCAGTTTTATGTTTTTCCTGTTAATCACGCTTTACCATTTTGGCCAGGCTGATGCAGAACGTTTTAACTTTTCAGGATGGAGAAAATGGGTGATACATATTACCAGGGGAATTACAGTTGTAGGACTTATTGTATACGGCGACCTGGTGTATGCCTCTTCCGTTATTGAAGCAGTAACCGGTATATCTGTACAAGATCTTTCAGGCTTAATACTGAGCTCCGACCTTATCATGTGGGGACTGGCGGGTGTATACCCGGTATCCTTCATATTGATCAACCTTCATCCTGAGTCCCGTACAGACAACTTCTCCATCTTTTTCCTCGATGCCCTTATCGTTCCTCTTCTCTTCATTTATGCGGACCTGGTATGGGCTTTTTCAATTTATTTCGGCTTGTGGCATTCCTACAACCATGTATTGGTAATGCTTAACTTTTTAAAAACCGAAACAAAGAACTATTCTTTTGGCTGGTTTTACCGTCAGTCTTTTGTGTTTAGTTTACTCTCTTACATCGGGTTACTTATTGTGTACAATTCTCTGGATGCATTTGGTAGCGAAGAACTCCTGGTTTCACTTCTGTTTGTAGTCATCAGCATACTTACGCTTCCGCATATGCTTGTTGTTGAGAAAATGTATTCCCGTATTAATTCATAAAAAAAGGTGACTGACACTCCTGCCAATCACCTTTCTGCTTAACACTAATCTAAGTTATCAGATCATTCTTTTTCACTAGCTGAAGAACTTACAGCCACGTAATAGATAACTAATCCAAACCCAATTTTATTAATGGCATCGGCTAAATTATAGATCACGTCAATATTACCCAGACCTTCCAGGAAATTACCCGGCATTGTCATATATCCGATTGGGTATACCGACCATCCCAACGTGATGAATATTTTGAGCAGGAACATTGCCTGATTCAACGCGGGATTGTCTGAGTTCTTTGCAAGTTTAGCTACGCTACCCGCAAACACTTCGTACACGATATACAGGTAGAAAATCGTAGAAATGAAGCCCCAAAGAATAGTTTGTTCAGGCTGAATGGCTTCACCAATGTAACCTGTTACAAGCATACCTACAGATGCAGCGATAAGAGCAAATAACGTTCTGCCTTTTGCACCATACGGACGAGTTAAAAGATAGAATTCCACACACATTAAAGGCACTGTAAGTATCCAGTCTATGTATCGGAATTCCGTTGGGCTGGTGCCCATCGTCAAGTAGTAGTCGCGCATGTAGTAGTAATGAATAGCCGCAATACCTGTAATAAGGCCAGATACAGTAAGTGATAGTCTCCACTTTTCACTTACTGAACGGCGCTCTGCAAAAAAGAATACAGTAGCAGCAAGCATCGCCATAGTACCAATGAAGAACGTAAATCCTACAACATCTCCCGGTTCAATTTGCGATGCGAAGAGCAAATTTAATTCCATAGTTTTTTCTTAATTGAATTGTTAATGTCTAATGACACGCTTAACAACTTCCGCCCCATATTCTTCGTTCCAAAATTCCGTCATAGTTCATTGATTAATATGAACTTAATGACTTTTAAAACTTCTAACCTGATGTACTGCAATACGTTATGGTAGCGCTTCTTTCAATTTTTTTTGAAAGTTTATTTCTTGTGTGAAAAACCTACTTCAAATAACGAATTGTTATCATTTACCTCATTCCTAAAGAATTGTTTGTATGCATTCTATCAATAAAAAAACCCCGCACATAAGAATGAACGGGGCTCCAAAGTCCGGAAAATGAATATCAATCAGATATCATTACCTCTCTCCTCTTCTTCTTTCCTTTTATCGCGCAGCTTCTTAATAGCGTACGCACCACCTGCGGCGGCAAGCAATCCTAAGCCACCATCTATGGGAGCTTGTGAAGGTG
>JAKSCW010000080.1 GCA_022360375.1 Balneolales bacterium | reverse complement strand
TTTTCTGCTTCTTCAAAGGCCTGAGTTGCGCGGGTAAACTCGCTGTTAGCAAAGTACACTTCGCCTAACGTTGTATACACCTTACCGGGGTCTTTCAAATCTTCCTGGTTACGAACTAAATCAAGAAGGATTTCAATGGCAGAATCATAGTCTCCTGCTTCGAACGAAGAAAGCCCCCATTCGTAATAGGCCTCCTCTACCCATAAACCGGATTTATACTTTTCACCGAATTCCGCAAATGTATCCATCGAACGTTGGTAATTCCCACCAAGTTTATGGTTAATGGCCTCGTAGTATGTTGCCTTCCGTGAAATTTCATCATCTCCGGTAATGGCTCGTTCGAAGGATTGCGCCGCCCAGTGGTACACTCCCTGATGATGGTACAACCATCCTAATCCATAATGTGCCGGTGCTTCTAACTCGGTTCCTTCCGTAAGGCGTATGTACTGTAAATAATCTTTTGAAGCTTCCTCATAATTGCCAAGATAATTGTGTGCCTCCGCCATCAAAAACAGCGCTTTGATTTTGGATTCATCATCAAGAAAGATCATTTGTGCATCCAACGCTTCAATTGCTTCCGGAAAGCGTCTCTGCTGGTAGTAAGACTCCCCTAATGCGGTCCCCACTCTTCGGGTAACCGGATCATTCGGGTAACGACTTTTCAGCAACTCGAATGCAATAGCGGAAGAGTCGTATTCATTCTCTGTAAGGTATAAACGCCCTCTGGCATAAAGTGCTTTGGGGGACCACTCGGATTCCGGATAATCAATAGAAAGCTGCATGAAATAATCTCTTGATTGAGCATAATCTCCATTTTCAGCAGCTGCTTCTGCAATCCAATACATGGTTTCAGCTGCGCGTGCTTTACCCATCCATGAATCGATGGCCTGATGGTAGTAGTCTATAGCTTGCTCATAATCACCTTTTTGAGTGAAGCGGTGAGCTAAATCTTTCAATAAAATGACAGATAAATCACTTCCTGGATATTCAAGAATAAATTCCTGGTAGTACGCTTCAATGTTCAGTGAATCAGAACCGGTTTTAGCCCGTGCAGTATAATAATCAGCAGATATAGCCAGTTCATGATTGGGATTTTCCTTCCTGAAAGATTCAAAGGCGTCCACGGATTCTTCAAAGAAACCATCAAAATAGAGATTAATGCCCTGCTCATAATACCGGGTTGATGCCGACGGAAAATCCTGAGCCTGGGAGGTAGATGATAATGTTAATGAAACAAAAAACAGAAAGAAGCCTGGTAAGACAACGAAGCGCATGTATCCAACAATGTACGTTTAGAATTACTTCTTATAGGTCAAGATAACGAATAAGTTCGTCAGCTCTTTCAGAAAAATCAGATTCAAGTGTTGCACTACTTACTTGCGAGGTGATTACATATCCGTAGCGGTTCAGGGTGGCACTTACAGGCGATGAATCTTCGAGGTTCAATTTAATGGATACACGATAAAAGCCATTTACATCGTTGGGCTGTTCCACAGCAACACCAAGAATTTTTGCCCCTTCTGTTTCGATGAGTCGAATAATCTCGGTAAGGGTAAAATCAAACGGATTCATCTCAATAGTAATAACCGATCCAAACGATTCCAGGTTAAATACTTCTCCAATAGCCTGGAGTAAATCCCGCTTCTTGAGAACACCTGCAAAATTTCCATCGAAATCGACTACCGGAAGCAGATAGAGCTCGAATGTGAGCATCATTCGGGAAGCTTCGAATAAATGGTGCGTTTCCTGGATGCTTATAGCCTCTTCAATCGGAATTTCTGTTAAAGACACACTTTCATCTTCAACTTCGATCAACGTCTCAAGGGCAACCATTCCAATAAGCTTCCCCTTTTCAACCACCGGAAAGCGGGTAACATGCAGCAAATCCAGCTTGGTAAGTGCCAGCGCCACGCTGTCGCTTACTTTTAGTGGAGCTATATCTGTATTGATGATTTCGTGTACTTGCATGTCTATATAACCGAGGTCACTGCCCCTATAGTATTCAACAAATGGGACAATTGCTTGTTATCTTTCTTCGAAATTCGAAAAAAAAGTTCCGCATTTTCTCCATCGTATTTTTCATCTTCCACCGTTGCGTGTTCGTGAATAAATGCAATGGCTTTATACTGATTTATCGGGATGCGTAAAGAGCGGCTTAAATAATCTCCTTCGATTAAATCTTCAATTCTGTCTTCCAACTCACTAAGCCCGATTCCTCGTTCCGCGGAAATAAAAATGGCTTCAGGATACTCGTCTTTTAACATAATTACTTGTTCCTGATCCATCTGGTCAACCTTGTTTAGCACCAAAATAGTTCGCGTGTTTACAGCATTTAATTCTTTCAATGTTGTATTCACAACATCGATATACTCATGTGCCATACTCGATGAACCATCTACCACATGTAACAGGATGTCGGCTTCCCGAACTTCATCGAGGGTAGATTTGAAACTCTCTATCAGGTTATGTGGAAGCTTACGAATAAATCCAACCGTATCAGAAAGCAGAATTTCGTGATTAGAGAGTTGATGCCGGCGTACGGTAGAATCGAGTGTGGCAAATAGTTTATCCTCAGCCAACACCCTGGACTCAGTAAGCGCGTTCATCAGTGTCGATTTACCAGCATTGGTATAACCTACCAGGGATACTCTTGTCATACTTTGCCGACCTTTTCGCTGAGTAATTCGTTGCTTATCGAGTTTTTCCAATTTTGCTTTCAGTACAGACAAACGCTGACCGATGATTCGGCGGTCGGTCTCAATTTGTGTTTCCCCGGGACCTTTTGTTCCAATTCCTCCACTTTGGCGGGAAAGGTGTGTCCAATACCTGGTTAAGCGGGGAAGCAAATACTGAAGCTGCGCCAGTTCAACCTGCGTTTTAGCAGCGGCTGTTTTTGCTCTTGAAGCAAAGATATCCAGAATTAATGCACTCCGATCCAGTACTTTTGCATCCGTTGTGGTTTCAATATTTCGGATTTGGGTTGGGGAAAGGTCGTCATCAAAAATAATCGTATCTATATGCAGTGCCTTCATCTGGCCTTTCAGTTCCTGCAGCTTTCCCTTTCCAACATAGGTGCTGATGTCTGGGCGGTTTCTGTTCTGAAGAATTTTTTCAACAGTTACTCCGCCCGCAG
Source organism: Balneolales bacterium (assembly GCA_022360375.1). Classification (GTDB taxonomy): domain Bacteria; phylum Bacteroidota; class Rhodothermia; order Balneolales; family Balneolaceae; genus HXMU1420-13. The sequence goes on along the minus strand of JAKSCW010000080.1, from coordinate 1,640 downwards.
TTTCGGTGAGCATTTCTAACTCGTCTAAATATTCTTCAGCTTGCCGGCGGGAGGTTTGCTGGCCATAAAGCCCAACCAGCATCACTTTCTCTTTTTCAATATCTGAATTCTTTACGTCGTCTAACAAATAATTGCTTCCTTAATCTTCTTGAATTTTTCTAAGATCAATATCGGGGATATTCTCTGCTTCAATGCGTGATTTCAACTTCAAAGATACAATTTTTTGGAATTCTTTAAGCTTGTTCATTGGTACTTTTATGCGAACCTGCTTATAACCCTCCGAAAGCGACTTATCCATTTCTGAATAGGTGAATGTAAACTCTTTCCCATTTAATGATTCCTTCTCCACAAAATCCAGAATCTGAAACCAGGGAATAGTCTGGGAAGGCTCGTTTATATTTTTAACTATCCCATGATCGGTGATATAGTGCTTGGAAGCCAGGTAACTACTAACAAACCACATCATCCCTATCCAGGCATACGCAAGGAAATATCCATAATTCGCTGTGTCATCAATCAAGTACACGATAATCCCCAACGTAGAAATCAAACCTAGAAAAACAGTGGCAAATAGCGGGTAACCTTTCATTTTTCCCGCGCGCCAATTTAGCCGAACTCCTCGCAGTCGGAATTTATTTTGAAGTGAATATCCAGCCAATAACGTTGAAGAAATGGTGAATAAGATGATCACTCCTTTAAAGAATATGAGAAGAATCTCTTTCACTCTATACGTTTTCTGTTTTGTAGAAAATTGACACTAACGACTCTGTTATTAAGAAAAGCAATCCTGCCAACATAAACCATGTCCAAATTTCGCGCCCAAAACCTGAAGCTGCGATCTCGTTTTGCAATGATTCCTCTTCCAGTTCAAAGGTTTGTACTACGTTAAATTCTGCGTCAATTCTGGAGTTTTCATTGCTTTCATATGAAGTAAAATCCGATTCTACCCGATCCAGATTCACTGCAATAGAATAGCTTTGCTCCCCGTCATTCGCCTGTACCCACCCGGGGTTCCAGGTTTCGGCGGGATATTTTAACCGGGCTCCTCTGCCTATGATTTCAGTTTCCGGGATGATTTCTTCGTCATCAACCAACAAACTAACCGACGAATGATCCAGGTCAGTAGCCCAATCGAGTTCTTCACCCAATACATGATTTGTGAAACCGCCTTCATCGGAAGAAGCAGCATATAAAATCATTCGATAGAAAAAAGGAGCGTACAACGGCCGAATAGAAAAATTCGACCATCCAGGCGTATTTCCTATCGCAGAAATAATAACCCGCCCCTGGCCAAAACGTTTTTCCCGAATCAGCGGGTCATCCGTGTTCATACTTATGATGTTGAATCCTCCTGGGGCAGCAGAAGGCCGAAATTTATAGAAATAGTAAATGTCCGGATTAGCAATGCGAAGCTCTTCTTCTTCTAACCGTTCGAATAACCCACTAAATACCGGGTGATCATCCTGGAATGAATTCCCGGCAGCGATGGCATCAAAAGAAGCGAATTCTCCAACTATTCCTGAATAGTTTCCTGCATTAACCTGCTGAAGAAAAGCATTATAGTTAGCAATTTCACCATTCTCTGAAGGAAACAGAATTACCCCCCCGCCATTTTGCACAAAATCGCGGAGCTGCTCAAA
>JAKSCW010000368.1 GCA_022360375.1 Balneolales bacterium | reverse complement strand
TATCCATTGCTAAACGCCTTTGACGAGTCTACCAAAACTAAAAATCTTTTTTTGGTAGGCCCACAAGTAAAACATGATTCCGCATTATTCTGCTTCATCTATAAATACCGGCAGCGTTTTGCCATTGTAGCAGAATCCATTTCACGAAGGAACCAAATTCCCAACTTCCTCATCCGGGAGGTAATTCAAGAGTACATAGATAACAATTTCTACCTGAAGGATTTATCCTGCTGCGATGACGAGTGTGTATGCTAACATGAAACCATATTTAGAACCACTTTTATTAGCCCTGGCAATACTTGCAGGATCCTTAACCGGACTGTTTACTTCCTTTGAAAGCTCCCAGGTGGATTTCTTCATTATTGCCATGCTCTTTTTCCTTTTTTACAACATTTCGTTGGATGGTTTCCTTAAAGGAATTAAAAACAGAAAGTACTTATCCATAGCCCTGTTAACGAACTTTGTGGCTATACCCATTTTGGCCTTCCTGCTTGCCAGTATTTTTGTTGATGCTTCCAGCGCCGTTTTCATTGGATTAATTATATACCTGGTTGCCCCTTGTACTGACTGGTTTTTGGGTTTTACCAAACTCGCCCAGGGAGATGTTGAGATAAATACGGCATTACTCCCATTTAATTTACTGGCACAAATACTGCTTCTTCCGGTTTATTTGTTCGTATTCACGGCAAACTCTGTAAGCATTCCCATAGATGCGTTCTTTGATGTGCTCATTTACTGGGTACTCCTTCCTTTTGTAATTGCACAAGTAGTCCGTTTTGTCGTATCCAAAATAAGTGAAGGAGTTTTTGAAAAAAGCAATTCTTTGGCAGAATTAGCAATGCTTCTATCCCTCATCCTTTTGGTTTTCTCAATATTCAATTCCAATATTGAATCACTGATTGCCAATACCTCTATTCTTCCGAATATTTTCATAGTCATTCTCTTTTTCTTCGTGATGACCTTTTTTTTAGTGAGAATCATCTCCCGGGCGGTTGCATTCCCGAAGAAGGAAGAAGTGAGTTTAACAATAACTACAGCCGCAAGAAATGCCCCTTTAATGTTGGGAATAAGTTTGGTGCTTTTCCCACAGCAAATCTTAATTCACCTGGTATTGGTGATTGGTATGCTGCTGGAATTCCCACATCTGATCACCATTACCTATGTATTGAAAAATAAAGCACCCGTTAAACTCACTACGGCCTAGTTTTCTACTTCTCAATCACAAACTGATCACGTACTCTTCCTCCTGCATCTGTTACAGTAAGGGTTAACACATTGCCCTCAATATTTACCAGGGTGTAGTGGTAATCGGAGAAGACTTTTCGTGTGAACCAGTTTCTGAGGGTAACTGCTTTTATACTTGGATATAAGTTTGGATTTAGTCAAATTTGTTTGGCATAGATTAAGTGTATATGCCACAAAGCATAAACACGTAAAAGCTACAAGCAATAAAGTTGCTTATACGCATTTTTTGGCAATCATTAGATGTAATTATAAGATGAAAATAAAATTGATTATTGGTTGGATTACCATTTCTATTTCAATTTTAACTGCTTGTTTTTGGGCATACTGGGGTATTATTGAAAATTTTCATGAAGGATGGTATCACACCACTTTTAAGCAGAACATTGTGATGATGTTCTTTCAGTATTTAGCTCCGGTTATTATAACCGTTACTTTGTCGCTTATTGCGATTTTCAAAAATAAAATAGGCGCCATAATATTTCTTGCCGTTGGCATTGCACTATCCTCTTTCGTTAATAATCCAATTGCTTCGGTACCTTTTATTATTCTTGGCACTTTATATTGGTTTAGTGACTTTTCACCTAAAAAATGGAAATATCGCTTAATCATCATTCTACCACTCGTAACGCTAATCACTTTTGCGATTGAACCCATAATCAGAGTAAGTGGGAGAATCAATGATGGAGACTTTGGAATCAGGAAAATAGAACAGAATGGTGTCTCATTGGTTTGGGCCCCGCAAGGTATTGGATGGCCGAGTGATGGCATGAGCTGGCATGAAGCAGATAGTATTTGCACGTATTTAAAAGAAGATGGTTTAAGCCTTGCAACTGAACCTCAAAATATTTGGCGGCTGCCAACTGTTGAGGAAGCTGCCAAATCAATGCAACGACATGGTGTTAATGCCCAAGGAAGACTAAACTCTGAAGGAGAACCTGAATATGAGATACGTCCGGATAAGGAAACACCATTGTGGAATCCCAATTCAAAAGTTATCTATTGGTGGACTAAAACAGAGGTTGATGAAAACTATGCGTATATGATTGTGTATGATGGAAAAATCTGGAAAAGGAAAAAGAACTTTAGTGCAAACTATTTAGGATTCAGAGCTGTAAAGGACGCAGAATAGGTTCAAAAACTTATGAAAAAAACAAATACACTGGGCCATAGTACTGTAACCGTTAACCGAATGGGACTCGGCTGCATGGGCATGTCCGAGTTTTACGGTTCATTTAATGAAAAAGAATCTATCAACACTTTGCATAAAGCGATCGATTTGGGAGTCAATTTTTTTGATACCGCTGATATGTACGGTAGTGGTGCCAACGAGCAATTGCTGGGGAAGGCTTTTGAAGGACGATGGGAAGAAGTGATCCTGGCTACAAAATTTGCCATTATGCGGGGGCCTAATGGTGAGTTTCTTGGGCTTAATGGAAAACCGGATTATATCAAAAAGGCTTGTGATGATAGCTTAATGAGACTTGGCATAGAGGCGATCGATTTGTATTACATGCACCGGCAAGATCCGGAAGTTGAAATCGAAGAAATTGTTGGTACTATGGCTGATTTAGTAAAGCAAGGCAAAGTAAAGTATTTGGGCCTTTCAGAAGTTGATCCCGATACACTTCGGCGGGCTCATTCGGTACATCCTATCACCGCACTTCAAACCGAATATTCTCTGTGGAGCCGTGAACCCGAGCAAGAACTTTTTGATGTTTGTAAAGAACTTGGTATTACATTTGTAGCTTACAGTCCACTCGGACGTGGGTTCCTTACCGGATCAATTAAAAGCCGGGCCGATTTGGAGGAAGGAGATTTCCGACTCGTCAATCCTCGTTTTACTGATGAAGCCATTCAGGAAAACGTAAAGTTTGTTGATGTTGTAGATCGAATTGCCAAAAGAAAAGAGGTCACAAAAGCCCAGATTGCCCTGGCCTGGATTTTGAGTAAAAACAATAAAATTACCAC
>JAKSCW010000201.1 GCA_022360375.1 Balneolales bacterium | reverse complement strand
CACTTAAGTGCCGGACGGAGGGTGTTTAGCAACACCATAAATAAATAACACCCCTCCCCACGCTAAAAGCGTGGTACTCCCCTCAAGGGGAGACTTCGAGGCCAAATCCTAAAGTGAGTGATAACACCAATTCACCCCTTCTTCATAAACATTTTGTACCTCGAATTAACCTTAAACCATTAAAGGAGGTTATTATGACTTACGAAGCATTGTACGAATTCTTTAAATGGTGTAGCATTTTTAACATCGTTATTATCGCCTGGTGGGCAGTCTGGATCATGGTATTTCCAAACTTTGTGTTTAAGATGCATAGCAAATGGTTTGAAATGCCCCGGGAAGAGTTCAATAAAATCCATTATAAGGCAATGGCTTATTACAAGCTCATTGTGATTGTGTTTAATGTTGTGCCCTGGCTGGTACTTTGGAAAATGGGTGGAGTCTAGTCCTCCCTTGAGGGAGGTGTCCAGGCACTTAACACTTAAGTGCCGGACGGAGGGTGTTTAGCAACACCATGAATAAATAACACCCCTCCTCACGCTAAAAACGTGGTAATCCACCCTCAAGAGGAGACTTTTACTTAACCACCCACGTGTCTTTCCCCTGAAGCAGGGTATCCAGGTTGGCTTCTCCCGAGTGCTTCGCATGCTCTACCTGTGCGATAGCCATATCATCATAGCTGGGGCGATCTGAAGCAAATAACACCCCAAAAGGACGCGGGAATTGTAACCCTTCCCCATTTTCAGGATGTTCAAAAAACCGGGAAAGCAAATGGGCTTTGGTCGAATCCTTTTCATCGTGAATCCAGAGATCGTCTTTGGTGATCGAATCTCCCAGTTCCACAACCTCAGGCATCAGCCCGTTCAGGCGAACCCCTTTATCCTGGTTGGCGCCAAATACAAGTGGTTGGCCCTGTTCCAGGTAAATGGATTCCTGGGGACGGGTTTTCTTGTCCGTAAACAATCCGAATGCACCATCATTAAACACAATGCAGTTTTGGTAAATTTCCAACATGGAGGCCCCGTTGTGCTTATGGCTTCGCAGAATCATTTCTTTTAAGTGTTTTGGATCACGATCCATAGCCCGGGCTACAAAGGTACCATCTGCTCCCAGGCTCAATGCCAGCGGATTAAACGGATGATCAACAGACCCGAACGGGGAGGATTTGGTAACCGAACCCGACGGTGAAGCCGGGGAATACTGCCCTTTGGTTAACCCGTAAATCTGGTTGTTGAACAACAGTAAATTCACATTAACATTACGGCGAAGTAATTGCGTAAAGTGATTGGCCCCGATAGATAAAGAGTCACCGTCGCCGGTAATAATCCATACGGAAAGATCTGGACGGGCTACTTTTAAGCCGGTAGCTATGGCCGGGGCTCTGCCATGGATAGAATGCATCCCAAACGTATCCATGTAATATGGAAACCGTGAAGAACACCCGATCCCTGAAATGAACACAATGTCTTTCTTCGCAAGGCCCAATTCCGGCATCGCGTTCTGAACCTGCTTCAAAATGGTATAATCGCCACAACCCGGGCACCAGCGTACATCCTGGTCGGAAGCGAAATCCTTTCCCGAATAATCAGGAAGATTATCAAGATCTGCCTCGTACTCTTTTACAAACTCATCAATTAAGGTTTCTACAGCCATAGTTGTGGAATTAGGAAGTTATTTTTTCGTTGATGGTTTCGAGAATTGCTTCTTTCAATTCTGAAACTCCAAATGGACGCCCTTTTACTTTATTGACAGGCTTTGCAGGTATCATAAATTCTGACCTGATTAACCTAACCAATTGGCCATCATTAATTTCCGGAACAATTACCTGGTCAAAATTCTTCAGGATTTCACCAAAATTCTTAGGGAACGGGTTAATGTACCGAAGGTGGGCATGGGATACATCTATCCCCTCTAAACGGAGCTGATGAACCACCGTACGTATAGAGCCAAAGGTTCCGCCCCACCCTACAACAAGCACTTCTCCACGTTCATTGCCCTGGTTAATGGGTTGTTCAGGGATGTTGTCAGCGATGTTATCCCGTTTATCACGGCGGATATTCGTCATCAATTGATGGTTATCCGGATCGTAGGAGACATTTCCGGTTTTATCTTCTTTTTCCAGGCCACCTACCCTGTGTTCTATCCCCTGTGTACCTGGAATTGCCCATTTCCTCACTAAGCGCTTATCACGATCATACGGTAAAAACGGGTTCTCATCCCCATTCAGGCGTGGTTTCTCAAAATTCACTTTTATATCGGCCAGATCACCGGATAAAGGGAATTTCCAGGGCTCCGAGCCATTGGCAATATATCCGTCAGAAAGAAACATCACCGGGATCATATGTTCTAAGGAGAGTCGTACTGCTTCAAAGGCCATCTCAAAGCAATCAGCAGGTGATTTGGGTGCCAAAACAACCAACGGGCTTTCTCCATTACGCCCGTACACGGCCTGCATCAAATCTGCCTGTTCGGTTTTGGTGGGCATGCCGGTAGAGGGCCCTGCTCTCTGTATATTCAACACCACAAGCGGGAGCTCCAGCATCACTGCCAGCCCGATAGCTTCTCCTTTTAACGCAATGCCGGGACCAGACGAGCTGGTTACCCCGATACTTCCCCCAAAGGAAGCCCCTATTGCAGAAGTTACTGCTGCAATTTCGTCTTCGGCCTGGAACGTGGTAACCCCGAATTTTTTATGCTGAGCAAGGCCGTGGAGTACATCAGAAGCCGGGGTAATGGGATAGCTGCCAAAAAACAACGGAAGGTTACTTTTACGGGCAGCAGCCACTAAACCGAGAACCAGTGCCTCGTTCCCGGTTATATTTCTATAGGTACCGGGAGGTAGTTCTGCCTGCTTAACGGTTATCCTGGAACTGAAAATCTCGACGGTTTCGCCATAAAAATACCCGGCCTTCAACACCTTGATATTCCCGTCGGCGATTTGCGGGTTTTTCTTCCCGAACTTCGCATTCAGGAAATTGATGGTGGGGTCCATCGGGCGGTTATACATCCAGTAAAGCAATCCCAGCACGAACATATTCTTCGAGCGTTCTTTGTCTTTGAATCCCAATTCTGAATCGGCAAGAGCTTCTTTTACCAGTTTATTCACATCCAGTTTAATCAGCTCATAATCGTCGAGAGAACCATCTTCCAGGGGATTTTCCCCATCCAGGTATTTAGCCAGGCTCAGGTTCTTCTTATCGAACCCGGCCGTATTGGCGATCACGGTTCCTCCTTTTTTCAACAGCGAAAGATTAGCTTTCAATGCCGCTGAATTCATGGCCACAAGCACATCGCACTCATCCCCGGGGGTTAATATTTCGTGACTGCCAAACTGTAGCTGGAAAGCCGAAACACCGGGTACCGTTCCCTGGGGGGCACGAATTTCAGCAGGGAAATCAGGGAGGGTTCGTAAATCGTTACCAAAAAGAGCCGTGGTATTGGTAAACAGTGAGCCTGTTAATTGCATCCCATCGCCGGAGTCACCTGCAAACCGAATAGTGACCTCCTCACGAATCTGATCCTTAGTACTACTCATAAGCGGAAAAAAGTAAATAGTGGGGTTAGACCGATAACAACGGTAAATTTGTAGTTTTCTGAGATGAAAAGAAACAGAAAGTTAACTTTGTGCTAAAAACCGAATCGACGGGCCATTTTGGAAGATTTGGTCGGATTCCAAACATCTTCGTACGATCGTTTGAAGAAAAATTCTTTGTAATAGGCTGTGGTTCGAACCAGGCGAAGGTATAAACCGGTGTAAATGGTCATTAATGGAATGTATTTCCATAGTTTCACTTCTTCTTTTCGTCGCTCGGTAAACAGAAGAACCGCAATGAATTGAATATATCCCATAGCCACATATAGCGTAAAATTCATCGGGATTATAAAACTCAATTGAGAGTTGTAGTTCATAAAAACATCGATCATATAGATAATCCAGGTCAAATCAAGAACTATGTTGTAGAACACATTTTCGAATAAAGCGAAAAAGTTCGACCACCTGAAATTGGCATTGGGCAGATACACATCTCTGTGCTTCCGGACCCGGAATCTGACAATCGATTTATCCCATCTTAACCGTTGTTTGGTAAGTCTTTTGAATGTTTTTGGAACACTGGTTAAACAGATAGCTTTTGACTGGAAGTATATTTTATACCCCGATTTCCTGATTTTTATAGTTATATCTCCGTCCAGCCCGGGCCCGATGTCCCAGCCACCTACCTGGTCGAGCACATCTCTCCGGAAAGCACCAAACGCGCCAGAAATAATTTTATAAATCCCGAGATGTGAAGTAATGATCCTTCCCACAAAAACGGTTTTCAGGTATTCGATGGATTGCAATCTTGCACATAAACTCTCTTCTGCATTTCTCACCTTTACATTTCCACCAACGGCCCCGATCCGGGTATCCAGGAAGAAGGGAATTAACACCTGTTCAATGGCATCCATATCGAATGAACAATCCGCATCCAGGTGCACAATATATTCTCCTTTTGCATACTGGAGGGCTAAATTTGCTGCTGATGCTTTTCCTCCACGCACCTGGTTACGAAGAAAAAGATCTATCAATCCCCGCTTTTCCAGGTTCCTGCCTATGAGGGGCGTATTGTCGTCAGAACCATCATCAACAATGATCAACTCAAAATTTGTATACGTTTGTTCAGCCAGGGACTTAGTGAGTTTGTACAGGTTTTCCCCTTCATTTTTCCCCGGAATAATGATCGAAACGAAAGGATTTTCAATAAACAACTTCCTTTTCGCCCATTCATACCCTTTGCTGGTTCCTGGCTTTTGAATCCATTTCACCAGGTAAATAAGGTGATCGAGAAGAATGTACCGGGTGAATTCGAACAACACAAAAAACCAAAAAACCCGGATAAATTTAGGCCAGCCTACTTCGAACCAATAGTTGATGTATTCCGGTATAAGTTGTTCATACACGGTCATTCTCCGTCTTCAGGGAAGTCACCAATAACTCAATATCATGCGTATGGTCATTCAATCCGTCATTTAAGAGCTTTGTGACATTATTCTGAACTAACTCACCGATTTTCATCGCCATTTCTTCGTCTTTATCAAAAAGGATGAATCGATACCAACAGGCACTTGCTGAAGTAATTAAATCCGCTTTGTGCAAGTATTCCGAGATGATATTTTGCACTTCTTCCCTGATAAGTTGTTGCTGGTTTTCTCCAAAGCCCTTAATCATCTCAGAATTCAGTTTTATTGAACCTTCCCAACTTATCGTATCTGTATTATTCAACCGTTCAATTTCCTGTTTTCTGAACATCCCGAACATTGCAAGTGAAATACACTTAGGCTTTGAGGTAACAGGTTTTTCATGAATTTCATACATGCCATACTTAGCAGCATGTTCCCCCATGGGTGTTAACTCATAGTTTGAAATCGAAAACCTTTGCAATTGATGAAGTTCATTGTCATGCCCGCAGTCTACGCAAAGAGCCTTTATTTTTGCATTCTGAAATTCGTGATCACAGCTATTGCATGTATAAACGGCTGACGGTTTATCATAATCAATTCCAATGTGGCGCAGTTTTTTGTCACATTTAGGGCATTCCATGTGATCTTCTTTCCGGAAAACAGACTCCGGGGCAATATGCGCACATGAAAAATGGTGAATCAAATCTTCGGTTTTCAAATCCCTGGAAGAACACCTCGGGCATGTTTCCCGGTAATTCAAATACCCCCCGGAACATTTTTTGCACCCCTGGATAACGTCGACGGTTTGTTTTGCGAAATACCCAACTTTTGAAAATTGATCGAGTAGTTTCAAGATCCTGATGCTGTCTTTCTCTTCAATAACAGAACTCAAAAAGGGATATGAAAAGCCAATTGCAGAATTCCTGTTCCGTTGCGGCTCCAGGGAAATTCCCCTGGAATAGCAAAACTTCAATGTTTGCTGAATTAATGAAGTATCATAATTCACTAATCCAATATCGATCTTCGTTTCTTTCAGCCTTCGGTTTATTTCTTTAATGGATTGAATTCGAACGGCAAATTCAGCGTCAGAATAGGTTCCGTCGAACAAATAACTGATTCCTGAATACCCCGGGAGTGTTGAACTTAAAAAAACGGGCTTCAGTGAGATCACCGGGTTTGTATTTGCCCGTATTTCGTGAAGAATTTCAGTGGCCTCTCTCCTTCTTTGTGTTTGAACCAGAACCCCGTCATATTTCGCTACATCATAGAAATGCACATCCTGAACTTTCTCAAGTACGATCACCTCAAGTCCTTCGCGTTCGTAACGAAGAAGCTTAGGAGTATTTGGTTTTAATTGTATGAGTTCAAACATGATGTATTCCTGTAAACGCAGTAATTACAAGCTCAGATAGTGCCCCTTTTTAATTGGGTTTTCATTTGTTCCTTCGGTTCAGCAGCTGTATTGCTGTGTTTGTTTTGTGGTTACCTGGTATTTTTACTGCGGTGTTAATCACTACGTTGTTGTTTAATTCTATTTAAAACTATTGATGTTTAGGTTTCTTTATTCCGAATACTCGACCAACTGCCTGTATTCTCCGATTAACACTCCCCTTTACTGTTGAATGAAAACGGATCGGTCAAATGAGGTAGAATCTTCCGTCGAAATCATGAAAATCACATCGTTGAAATCCTTATCTCCTTTCGGCAGCGCTATGTCCTCAAAAGTCATAACTACCGATGAGCAACGCTGATCATGGAAAATGATACTCTGCTGCATCTCACTTACATTAAATTCAGGAATGGTGTACTGGGTGTAAATCCCATTCGTAATTTCAAATCCATTCCAGCCATTCGAGATCAGATAGAAACCGATAACTGTTCCCTCTTCAAAGCTTCCAAGCAGCTTCATAGTGTTTCCTTCAACCAATTTCCCTCCGTGTCCATCCGCTGATGCATTTGGAAAAACAACCCATTTCTCAAGTTCATCAACCGACGAAGGCGGATGGTCTTTGTGGTAGTAATAGAATCCCAGGGCGTTTTTGTACCCGGCCCTTTCGGTAATAAAAGTGATATACACTTTGTCGTCTTTCAGGAGCTCAAGTTCCCTGTTAGGATTATCAAAAAACTCAGGATTACGCTCCAAAACATTGCTTTGTTCCGGCAATACATTGTTATAGATGTTCGGAAGCAGTTCAACGCAAACAGGAAAATTCTCAGGTTCCATCCCTAATGGAACCCCATACGGACCAATGCCATACAATGTACGATGCTCTCCGTCTTCCCTCTTTCTCAGAATTTTAAGTCCTTTTCCGCCTTTAGCGATAAAAATCCATTCCCCGTCTGTGGTTAAATAATTTGCTGAAGCAGGGTATTCGCTCAAATCCCAGGTAAATACCGTTTCAACATTACCATTCTGTTCCGGGATTAACGCCACTCCTAATCCATCAGCTCCATTCGCCATATAGAGGTAATCATCATCGCTCGTAATTCCATTGGTGTTTCCAATAGTTAGTACATTGTCCGACGTATAAAACCGCTCTTCGCCGGTAGTTATATCGAAACCTTTCAGCCCATCCCCTCCCATAGCCACGAAAGCTACATCCGGGTATGCTTCCGCGAAATGAATGACCGATTTACCCCGGTAGCTTCCTTCTACGTTTTGATGGAGTACGGGCCCGATTTGAATAGTATTCGCGATCTCATCCGAATTTTGGGCCTTTATGTTTATATATGCACTATCCCCGGTTATGAGTGACGCTATACGTGCATTGTTATCGCGCCCATTTGCAGCAACGTACTTGGCATTCGGATAGAAATCCGAATCAATAAAACTTAAGTCATTGGCATTCAGTGTAAAAAGACCTCCATACGTTTTACCGGATGTCACAAACAATCGATCCCCGGATCGCACAATTCCGTTTGCTGAAGCTGAAATGCCTCCTGGTGTAAAATCTGAAAGGTTTACATCGGTTATCCCATCCGAGATTAACCCGTCTATCAACTCCACTTCCCTTACCACTGCCCCTCTGGCCCGGTGAGACAATGCCAGCCAGATTTTCCTGTATCCTGAACCGCCTTCATAGTCTGCAGTAATCGCATTTACATCTGCATTGTTAAACAGAATCTGGCTTACAATTTGAGGATACGCTTTGTTCGACAGGTCATAAACTTCCAGGCCACCCAGGTAGGTGCTGCCTTGCTTGTTGTACGAAACATAGGCTTTATCGTCGATTACCTGAACATGTGTAGCGCTTAACGTTTCTCCTTCAAATACAGGTGGATCTACTTCCGCCACAAAATACCAGGTATGATCAAGCTTAGACTCATTCATTGCTGTTCCTGCCTGGAACGAGCTTATTTTCGCATACTGATTGGGGTTGTAAACCGTCGCCACCCCATTCTCATCAATCACCAGTGGGTAGTTGAAATGATTAACTCTTGCGGTCAGATTTTCCTGGTTATGAGATATTTCGACCCTGTCCACATCCAGTTCTTCTTCAACTTTAAACGTAGGTGTACAACTTTGCAGAAATACCCCCAGAATGATTATATATATCGCGCTTTTTTCCATTTTAAAACATCAGTTTTAGCTACAAAATTTGAATTTATTCCTTCTTAATGGT
>JAKSCW010000081.1 GCA_022360375.1 Balneolales bacterium | reverse complement strand
TTTAAGAGGAAAATTATTGGTAACCGGAGGACTTGGTGGTATGGGTGGAGCTCAACCTTTGGCGGCTACTATGGCCGGAGCTACGTTTCTGGGAGTAGATGTTGATCCTGAACGAATTAAGAAGCGCATTAAAACCCGCTATATCGATAAAATGACGATTTCCTATGAAGAGGCTGTTACATGGGTATTGGAAGCAAAAACAGCACATAAAAATCTCTCCGTTGGATTAGTTGGCGACATTGGAGATGTGTTGAAAAAATTGATAGAAGATGGAATCACACCGGATATACTAACTGATCAAACCTCAGCTCATGATCCTTTGAATGGATATGTGCCTGCGGGTATTTCTTTAGAAGAAGCGCTAAAACTCAGGCAATCTGATCCAAAGGAATATGAAAAACGATCCATTGAAAGTATGGCTCGCCATGTGCGGTTCATGTTAGAATTAAAAGCTTCCGGAGCCATTACCTTCGACTATGGCAATAATCTTCGCGCGTATGCTAAGCAAGGAGGTGTCGAAAACGCATTCGATTTTCCCGGCTTTGTACCCGCATACATCCGGCCATTATTCTGCGAAGGAAAAGGACCGTTTCGTTGGGCGGCACTGTCCGGTGATCCGGAAGATATTTATGCAACCGATCAGGCTTTGATGGAAGCTTTCCCCGAAAATAAGCACCTGATTAACTGGCTGCGGGAAGCAAAAGAAAAGGTGGCGTTTCAAGGGTTGCCATGCCGTATTTGCTGGTTGGGTATGGGTGAACGGGAAAAAGCGGGTCTCATTTTCAATGATCTTGTCCGAACGGGAAAAGTGAAGGCTCCAATTGTAATTGGTCGCGATCATTTGGATTGTGGCTCGGTGGCTTCCCCCAACCGGGAGACGGAAGGAATGAAAGACGGGACTGATGCGGTAAGCGACTGGCCGCTGTTGAATTTACTTTCCAACGCGAGTGGAGGAGCCACCTGGGTAAGCTTTCATCACGGAGGAGGCGTGGGAATGGGATTTAGTCAACACGCAGGGATGGTAGTATTAGCGGATGGAACAGACCGGGCAGAGCACTGCCTGAAGCGAGTACTTTATAATGATCCGGCGATGGGTATTTATCGCCACCATGATGCTGGATATGAGGAAGCTACCGCGGTTGGAAATGAACATGATTTGATAATTTAAGTCTTGTCATTCTGATCCCGACAGTAGTCGGGATCAGAATGACCAACAAAGAAAGTATGAAATCAAAAACACTTTACGGACCCTTTACTCAACTTCTCACCTTGGAAGGCCTTCCTCTTCATGGCCCGATTGCCGATGAAGAACTCCAGGTTCAATCCCAAAAAGGCATTTTGGTGGAAGATGGATTAATTAAAGAAATCGGTGATTTTGAATCATTGATTCAAAATCATTCAGAGGTCAAACTGTTTAAATCCAATAAAACAAATTGGGTTGCTCTTCCCGGATTTGTGGATTGCCACACCCATATTTGCTGGGGCGGAACCCGGGTAAACGACTACGCACTCCGGGTGGCTGGTAAATCGTACCTGGAAATTGCTGCTTCGGGTGGTGGAATCATGGATACCGTAGTTGCCACACGTAAAGCGGGTAATGAAGAATTGATTTCAGGAATCCTGGATCGGGTAAACCAACACATTCGAAGAGGAATTACCACGATTGAAGTAAAATCCGGGTATGGATTGAATCATGAAGATGAAATTAAAATGCTGGAATGTATCGAAGTTGCCAGCACGCAAACGCCAGCCACGTTGATTCCCACTTTTCTTGGAGCACACATCAAACCCAAAGATTTTGGCGGTTCTCCTAAAGATTATCTCAGTTTCTTACTTGATGTTGTAGCTCCTGAAATTCAAAAGAAAAATTTGGCGAATCGTGCGGATATTTTTGTAGAAGAAGGTGCTTTTGGGTTGGAAGAATCGTGTTGGTACGCGGAAGCAATGATGAAACAAGGGTTCGAAATGACCATGCATGTAGACCAGTTTCATTCCGGTGGTTCGAACCTGGCAAATGAATTGGGTTGTGTTTCGGCCGATCATCTGGAATATACTGATGAAGAAGGAATTCAAGGGTTTCAAAATTCAGAAACCGTAGCGGTTGCTCTCCCCGGAGCTTCTTTAGGATTGGGAATGAATTTTACTCCGGCGCGGAAACTGCTGGATATAAATGCCTGCCTGGCCATTGCTACAGATTGGAATCCCGGTTCAGCTCCGATGGGGGATTTAATAACCCAGGCCTCTATCCTGGGGGCTTCAGAGAAACTAAGCATCGCCGAGACCTTAGCCGGGATCACTGTGCGGGGGGCGCATGCCTTAAGGTTGAATGGCGGAACCATCTCAATCGGAAAAGAAGCCCGGTTCACCATTTTCGAAACAGATGATTTTCGAAATATTTTTTACCGCCAGGGGCAGCTTCAGCCTGTATATACCATCATCGGAACCTCAACCTATCAGAACAATTAGCGAAATGTATTTACCGGGAAACTCAGAGCATTGGTCAGGAAGAGTTGATTCAATCTCAGATTTGGATCAATTTCGTTTTCATCAGGTGGTTCGTTGTACAGACTTAAATGAAATGGATGGCGTAGAAGAAATAGTCTTGATTGGATTTGAAAGTGATGAAGGCGTTCGCCGAAACAACGGCAGAGTTGGGGCGGCTGAAGGTCCGGATTATTTCAGAAGCGCCATTGGAAATCTATGCTGGCAAGCCGATGAACCTGGTTTTTTGGATGTAGGTAATATTTTTGTAGAAGCAGAGAATCTTGAGGATGCACAAGCCGAATTAGGAAATGCGATTCAACTAATGCTTAGTAAGAATAAAACACCGTTTGTAATTGGCGGGGGGCATGAAACTGCGTTTGGGCATTTCCAGGGAGTGTTGGCGTACTTACATAAAATTGATAAGAATTCCAGGATTGGTATACTAAATATAGATGCCCATTTTGATCTGCGCCCACATAATGGAATTTCTCATTCAGGGTCACCTTTTTTGCAGGCACATGAATTGGCAAGAGCAACCGGAGCCGATTTGAAATATTTTGTGTATGGAATTAATCCGTTCAATAACACAAAGACGTTGTTTAATAAAGCGGAGGAGCTGGGGGTCGGTTTCTGTACCAATCAGGAAATATTCGAAGAGGAAGATAAATCCCTCGAGAAATTGGAAGCGTTTATCAAAAGCAGGACTCATATTTACCTGACGGTATGCCTGGATGTTTTTGAAGCTTCGATTGCTCCTGGGGTTAGCGCACCGGCATGGAATGGAATTCAGTTTCGGCACGCAAAAAAAGTTATTGAATTGGCAAAAGCATCCGGGAAGTTACTTTCTATGGATGTGTGCGAGCTAAATCCCGGATTTGATCAGGACAATCGTACGGCAAGATTAGCGGGCATGCTTTTTTGTGAATTGATTAAGAACGAATCTTTTCGAGAAGGTAGTTCAATGTAGCTGCTTCTTCTTCTGAGATTTTGTCCAACACGCTATCAAGGTTGGCAAGCTTTTTATCAATAGCCTTCAGTAAAGTTAGTCCATCTTCAGCAATAAATACTTGTACTTTTCTTCCATCATGTGGACAAGGCTGCTTCCAGACAAGGTTCTTCGAAATCAATCGATCGACGATTCTGGAAGAATCTGACATTTTATCTATCATTCGATCGCAGATGTCGTTGGTAGACATTGGCTCACCATTGGCACCACGCAGGATTCTCAGAATGTTGAATTGTTGTTGAGTAATTCCAAAATCATCCAGGAAATCCTTGATTTCATTCTTCAACCATCCGGAGGAAATCAATAGATTTACACGCAGTTTATGCCACTCATTTTGGAAGCTGGTTTGTTGAATATGTTCTTCGGCAGTAGTCATGGGTCTAAAATACTAAAAGGCCGGGTCATTCCTGACCCAACCTTTTGTCTGTCTATGCTCAATGAATTTATGCTTCAACCAATTCAGCAAGTGGTTGAGCTTGTGGAAAATCGATAGGTACATTAGTAGTTCCGTGAATAAAGTTGCTGATTACTTTATCACCGATAACCATGATAATGTCTATCAAATTGGCTTCGGTGTAACCAGCTTCAAATAACGCGTTAATGCTTTCCTGAGAAGCTTTGCTTCTGTTTACAACGGAACTTTTAACAAAGTTTGCAAGAGCGGCATATTTTTCATTAAATGAAATTTCAGCAGCACGGATTTCAAGGATTTGTTCATCAGAAAATCCATTCATTTTACCAATGGCGGTATGAGCTGATAAACAATAGTAGCATTGATTCACTTCACTCACTACAAGGTTAATAATTTCTCTCTCCTTTGCTGAAAGGGTGCTCTTACGATTTTGTAATGCTAAATAATCACCAAGAGCAGTATCACTATGTGCATAGGTTGCGTACAAATTTGGTACAAAGCCAACCATTTTTTTGAGGTTATCAAAGATTTGTTGGTTGCCTTCAGTTACTTGATCGTAAGCAGGTACATTGAAAGTTTTCATAATAGTTTTGTGTGTTGTTTTAAATAATAATTTTGACAAGCCCATTTTAATGGTTAAACATTAATGTTGCAACATTAAAATAGTTGTAAGTTTCTATGATCCATATAGCCGATGACAATTAAGAAGCTGGTTTAGGTTTGTACATGGCTATCCCGTTTCCGAATAAAATGAGGGCAGCACCGGAGAAACTAGTGGCGGACCATTGGTAGTCCTCGAAAATAGTAGAAATGATCATCGCGATGATAGGCACCAAAAGGCTTACATATGAAGCTTTACCTGGGCCGATTTTTCCAATCAAAGTAAGGTAAGCGCCAAAAGCGACAACAGATCCTAAAATAGCTAAGTACAAAAGTGATATGATGTAGGGAGTTTGTACTAAAAATGAAATCTGTTTTCCCGAAATAAGTGCAATAAGGAGCAAAGTAAGCCCGCTGTAAGTCATAGCATATGCATTGGAAGAAACAACAGGTATTCCCTTTGATTGGTTTCGGGCTGAGGTAATGTTTCCAAGCGAAGCAACATAGGTGCCTGAAATGGCAAGGAACAGGCCAATCAGTTTTTCATCAGCCAGAGAAAAAGCAATTAAATCCTCCCAGAATACCAGGGCTGTGCCTCCTAATCCCATAATACCACCAA
>JAKSCW010000419.1 GCA_022360375.1 Balneolales bacterium | reverse complement strand
TTTCTTTGTTTTGGAAGGTGCAATGACTATTTCTAATGAATATGAGGATCATATGGAAGGATTCGCACTTTCTCAGAACTATCCAAATCCTTTTAATCCATCAACAAACATTAACTTTGCGCTTCCGGTAGCATCCGATGTACAGTTAACCATTTTCAACCTGCTTGGCCAGAAAGTGGCTACATTAGTGGACGAACCAAGAATGGCCGGAAACTATACCGTACGTTTTGATGCGAGTCATTTAGCATCCGGAATCTATTTCTATACGCTGAAAGCAGGTGAAATAAACCTTCAGCGAAAAATGACTTTGATCAAGTAAAGTAGCTTTGATCACGTTAAATCTAACATGGGATGGTGATTGAATGCACCATCCTTTTTTAAACAGCCCTGAGTAACCTTATAAAGACGTTCGAATGAAGCTTTCCATTATTGATGCACTCATCATTGTTCTGTACCTGCTTCTTACCATAGTTATCGGGTTTGCATTAAGGAAGAAAGCTCAACAGTCTAAAGATTCATACCTGCTGGGAGGGAAATCTCTTCCATGGTATATGCTGGGTTTGTCAAACGCCTCTGGTATGTTTGATATATCCGGAACCGTATGGCTGGTAACCATACTGTTTGTATACGGGATGAAATCAATCTGGCTTCCATGGCTCTGGCCAGTATTTAACCAGATCTTTTTAATGATTTTCCTATCCATGTGGCTGCGAAGATCGAATGTAACTACCGGGGCAGAATGGATCGGTACTCGATTCGGATATAAGGGTGGAGCCCAAAAATCACACATTATTGTGGTTGTTTTTGCTTTGATTATGGGCCTTGGATACCTCACGTATGGTTTTATAGGTCTGGGTAAATTTGTTGAGATATTCATCCCATGGGAGTTCCTGAGTGCATATATACCATTCAACATTCCCGCTGAGTATGTAGCCCATTTTTATGGAATAATATTCACCTGTTTTGCCATTTTTTATTCTTTGCTCGGCGGTATGATGAGTATTGTTTGGGCAGATGTTCTTCAATACATCATTATGGCCGTTTCAGGTATTGTAATTGGTGTAATTGCCATGAATGCACTTGCCACTCATGCTCTTGCAGTTCCTGAAGGCTGGCTGAATCCTTTCTTTGGTTGGGAATTAAATATGGACTGGACAAGCATTATTCCCGAAGTAAATGAGAAAATCAAAAGCGATGGGTTTTCTCTGTTCTCTGTGCTGTTCATGATGATGATTTTTAAGGGGGTACTTGTGAGTCTTGCAGGGCCTGCCCCAAATTACGATATGCAGAAAATCCTTTCTACAAGATCTGAGCGCGAAGCTGCATTGATGAGTGGTTCGGTATCCGTAATCCTTATGCCCATCCGCTACTTTATGATTGCCGGTTTTGCCGTGCTGGGATTATTGTTTTATGAACAACTTGATTTAATGGTTCCGGGAAGGGGTTTGGATTTCGAACAGATTCTTCCATCGGCAATTAACCAGTTTGTACCGGTTGGTTTTTTAGGGTTATTGCTGGCAGGTTTGCTTGCCGCGTTCATGTCTACCTTTGCAGGAACGTTAAATGCTGCTCAAGCCTATATTGTTAATGATATTTACATCAAATATGTAAATCCGAAAGCAGAGAATAAAAGTATTCAGCTCATGAATTATGTGGCGGGGTTGAGTATGGTTATCATCAGTATAGTTTTCGGGTTTTTTGCCAAAGATGTGAATGACGTTTTACAGTGGATCGTAGGCGGACTTTATGGCAGCTACGTAGCGGCTAATATTTTAAAGTGGTACTGGTGGCGATTTAATGGAAACGGGTTTTTCTGGGGTATGGTCGGTGGACTTATACCCGCACTTACCTTCCGGTATATTTTTCCCGGAGTATTAGATACGTACACCTTCCCGCTTATGCTTCTTATATCGGTTATTGCATGTTTGATTGGTACATATACAGCAGCCCCTGTGGAAGAAGAAGTGCTAAAGAAATTCTACAAATCAGTGCGGCCATGGGGTTTCTGGAAGCCGATCCATGAACTGGTGGTAGCAGAAGACCCGGGTTTTGAAAGAAATGGAGATTTCAAACGGGATATGTTCAATGTAGTAATTGGCATAATCTGGCAGACCGCTCTTGTGATTTTCCCGGTATATCTGGTTTTGATGCAAACAGTACCACTGATACTAAGCATAGCTGTAGCGGCAGTAACCAGCCTGATTCTCAAAAAAACATGGTTCGATCGATTACCTCAGCATTCACATTGAAAACTCACTTACATGTCCAATTTTTTCGAACATAGAAAACAACAACTTCACCAGGAGTACAAAAAACTGGTATCTCAGAAGAATGTACCTGAAGAACTTGGTAATGGTATCTACAAGAGATACAAAAACCCTGTGTTGACAGCCGAACATGCTCCATTAACATGGAAGTATGATTTAAACCCGGAAACCAACCCGTTTCTTATGGAGCGGTTTGGCATAAACGCAGCCTTCAATTCAGGTGCTATAAAGCTGAACGGAAAATACTTGTTGGTTGCCAGGGTGGAAGGCAATGACCGGAAATCCTTTTTCGCTGTAGCCGAAAGTGAATCTCCCACAGAGGGTTTCAGGTTCTGGGAGTATCCGGTATTAATGCCGGAAACGGATATTCCCGATACCAATGTGTACGACATGCGTCTTATTCAGCATGAAGACGGATGGATTTATGGGATTTTTTGTACAGAACGAAAAGATACAAGAGTATCCAAACATGATACCAGTGCTGCGGTTGCCCAGGCTGGAATGGCCCGGACTAAAGACCTGAAGAACTGGGAAAGGCTGCCTGATTTAAAAACGAACTCCGATCAACAACGGAATGTAGTTCTTCATCCGGAATTTATAGATGGAAAATATGCACTCTACACTCGTCCGCAAGATGGATTTATCGAGGCAGGCAAAGGAGGAGGTATTGGATGGGGGCTTTGCGATTCCATGGAAAACGCAGAGGTTAATACTGAAACGGTTATTGATCCAAGAATTTACCATACCATTAAAGAAGCAAAAAACGGGCAGGGACCCGTGCCTATAAAAACAGAGATTGGCTGGATACACCTGGCTCATGGAGTACGAAATACTGCCGCCGGGCTTCGGTATGTTCTTTACTTATTTGTTACTTCATTAGATAAGCCATGGGAAATTATTTATAGTCCGGGAGGCCATTTTTTAGCCCCTGTGGGTGAAGAGAGAATTGGAGATGTTTCTAATGTAGCATTTAGCAATGGCTGGATTCACGATGAAGATGACAAAGTATACATCTACTATGCTTCATCAGATACCAGGCTGCATGTTGCTGAAACTTCTATTGAACAGCTTGTAGACTATGCAAAACATACTCCTGCAGATGGACTCCGGT
The DNA here is from genome assembly GCA_022360375.1 of Balneolales bacterium. GTDB lineage: Bacteria > Bacteroidota > Rhodothermia > Balneolales > Balneolaceae > HXMU1420-13. The sequence continues at coordinate 4,725 of JAKSCW010000419.1, read as the reverse complement.
CCTACACAAGTGTTCAAACGATTTACGATTTGATAAATAGAAATAAGGAAGTGGGGTAATTTATGGAGTTTGAAGAACGCCTGAAAAAACTATATGCTCAATTAACCAACGAGTATGTAAATAACATCCAACCCTACTGGGCTAAATACCCCATTGATACCAGGAACGGTGGATTCGTTGGGCAGGTGAATTACCAGAACGTTCCCGATCAAAAAGCCAATAAGAGTGGCATATTAAATGCCCGCATACTCTGGACGTTCTCGAATGCATACAAAATCTTTAAAAACAAAGATTCAGAAACACTTGCTCACAGGGCATATCACGAATTCTTATCACATTTCATTGACTATGATTTTGGAGGCATTTATTGGGAAATTGACCCTAAAGGAGAGGTCACTGATTCGCGAAAACATGTATATGCACAAGCATTTGCTATATACGGTTTAGTGGAATACTTCTCTGCGTTTGGAAATAAAGAGGCGCTGCAAAAAGCAAATGAAATTTGCCAGTTGATCGAAGAAAAATGCTCCGATCCCGTACACGGAGGATATTTTGAGGCATACAGCCGTGAATGGGAATTGAACGATGATGTTCGTTTGAGTGAAAAGGATGAAAACGAACCCAAGAGCATGAACACCCACCTTCATGTGTTGGAAGCCTACACCAACTTGTACCGATATGATCCTACTCCCCAACTTGAAATAAGCTTAAGGAAACTCATTCAGCTTTTCTTCGACCAGATTATAACCAAAGACGGCAGGACACTGCACTGTTTTTTTTCAGAAGACTGGACGCCAAAGTCTGAAATTGTTTCATTCGGGCATGATATTGAAACAAGTTGGTTGCTTACGGAAGCCATCGAAGTTTTGGGAGACCATGAGCTTTTAAAAAAAATGGAACCCATTGCAGAGTCGATTGCAGACCATGTACTTCTGTATGGAATGGATCCGGATGGAGGCCTGATCAATGAGTTGAATCTTAATAGTTCTACCAATGATTACGCCAAAGACTGGTGGCCCCAGGCAGAAGCGCTGGTTGGTTTTATGAATGCATTTCAAATAACAGGTAATCCAAAATACCTGGAGGCTGTTTTTCAATCCTGGAACTTCATACAGAATTTTATCATCGATCATGAAAAGGGAGAATGGTTCGAAAAAGTGAACCGAAAAGGAATTCCCTATCGCAAACTGGATAAAGTGCGCTCATGGAAAGCACCTTATCATAATAGCAGGGCAATTTTTGAATTACGAAAAAGAATTACTGAATACCTCAAAAATACCAGTTCTGAACTTCCAAATTTAAATGTTAATGGAACAGTGAAAGCTAACACTGAACACCTATTATGAAATCAAGGAATACTCTGATCATTTTGTTTCTTATCGTTTTCTCGACGGTAGGATTTACCCAGGAACATAGAATCCCATTCAATAACCAGGAACTGTGGCTAAACGGCGGAAATGTCGCCTGGGTGGATTTCGCCCGGGATGTAGGTCCGGGAACCACCGACCTGGATGATTTTGAAGCCATGTTCGCCCAGGTTCGGGAACATGGCGGTAATGCGATGCGTTTTTGGGTGCATATTACCGGTGGAACAACCCCTGTTTGGAGTGGCAATGAAGTTACCGGGCCCGGAGAGGGAACAATCGAAGATCTTACAGCCATCTTAGATTTGGCTGAAGCATACGATGTAGGGATGATATTATGCCTTTGGTCATTCGATATGCTCAGGGAATCTAATGGAGCCACTATTACGGATCGGGCGAAGGCCATGCTTGAAGATTCCACACTCACCCAAATCTATATTGATAATGCCCTTATTCCCATGGTGGAAGAGATAGGGAATCACCCGGGGCTGCTTGCATGGGAAATTTTCAATGAACCCGAAGGAATGAGTAATGAATTCGGATGGGATTTTAACCGCCATACTGCCATGGCAAACATCCAGCGCTTCATTAATCAAACCGCAGGTGCTATCCATCGAACAAATCCTGAAGCGCTGGTTTCTAACGGGGCATGGAGCTTTCATTCTTTGGCAAATACAAGTAATCCCAACTCGAAGAACTATTATTCTGATGAGGAACTGATTGCTGCGGGCAAAGACAGTTTGGGAACCCTCGATTTTTATATGGTTCACTATTACGATTGGGCAGGAACCGCACTTTCTCCTTTTCATACTGATAAAAGTACCTGGGGTTTGGATAAACCTCTGGTAGTGGGCGAGTTTGGTGTACCTGAAAACGAATTATTCGGACTTCCCCAGGAAGATATGTATGAAACCTTATATGAGCGGGGCTATGCAGGTGCGCTGGTATGGCAGTGGGTAGACTGGTACCAGAACAGGGGCAGTTACGGCCCAAGTTGGTTAAGAGCGCTCCCCCAAATGGAATATATGAGTGATACGTATCCCGGTGATATTCAGATTCTTTTTACTAACCCACGAATAATATCATTTGAAGCGAGCCTTGATGAAATTGAAGCAGGAGGACAAACAGAACTTTCGTGGGAAGTAACAAGGTCCACCTCCGTTACCCTGGATGGAGTGGAAACAGACAGTATTGGCAGTATGATCGTGAGCCCAACAGAAACAACAACCTACCGGCTTATCGCATTTGGCAGTGAAGGAGTAAACGATACTTCGGATGTGGAAATCGAGGTGCTTCCTGCAGGGCTCATTAACAGGGCGTTGAACAGACCCTCGCGGGCGTCCACGTTCGAGACCTGCTGCGATGGAGACAGGGTTGCAGGTTTCGCATTTGACGGGGATGAAAACACCCGCTGGAGCAGTGCCTGGAGCGATGGCAGCGGAGATACAGCAGCTGATGCGAATACAGATGAAAACCCCGATGAAGAGTGGATCGATGTGGAGCTTGAATTTGCCGTCGATTTGGGTTCGGTATTGTTGAATTGGGAAGCAGCGTATTCTTCACACTACCAAATTCAAACATCGCTGGATGGGATAAACTGGAACACCGTGTATGAAGAAACCAATGCCGACGGAGGTATTGATTCCCTGGTGTTCGAAACAAAACCACTTGCCAGATTTGTGCGAATGCAAGGTTTGGATCGGGCAACAGAGTTTGGCCATTCTTTGTGGGAATTTGAAGTGCGGGGCGCCATTTCATTACTGCAACCGCCAAGTGTTTCAATTACCAGCCCTCAAAATGGGGCGGAGCTCGAAATCGGAGGCTCAGTAGTAATCCAGGCGGAAGCGACTGATGATGAATCCATTAACTACGTATCGTTCTTTGTGAATGGAGATTCAGTCGGGGTAGACACTTCATTTCCATACTCATTCACTTACCAGAATCTGGGCGAAGGTTTCCAGTCTTTTTATGTGAAAACTCAGGACGACGACGGATTAATCGTACAATCACCGTCTGTTATTGTTGAGGGAAGTAACAGTGTGATTTCGAGGCGGTTCGAAGCCGAAGAAGCCACACTTTCCGGTGCAACAGCGGTACAACCAGGATTGAGCGGAGCAAGCAAAGGTGCCGGGGTTTATATGGAAGGAAGTGGCAGTATACTATGGGAAGAATTGGATGTACCACCCGGGGAAGAAGTCACGATTTCGGTTCGGTACACCTTACCATTCGATTACAAAGAAAATTTCTTATCAGTAAATGGGGTCAGGGTTGATACATTACAGTTCGAAACCCCTGTTGATACCTGGTTAGATGTGTCCAGCACACTGAATTATACCGATCCGATTGAATCAATAAGTATTGATCATTTCTGGGGGTATATGACGTTTGATTACATTGATGTAACCGTGAAAGGGGTATCTGTTTCAAACGAAGGGGACACAGAAACTCCGGTTCAGCTGCATTTATCCCAGAATTATCCTAACCCGTTCAATCCTTCCACCGAAATTAACTATTCCATTCCGGAAGCCTCATTTGTAGAATTGAACATATACACTATCGCGGGGCAGAAAGTGGCTACGTTAGTTCATCAAAAACAAAGTTCAGGAGAGTATTCAGTAAGCTGGAATGCCGCGTCAAGTTCAAGCGGGGTGTATATCTATCGTTTGAAAACAGACCAGGGCGTGTTATCCAAAAAAATGGTGTTAATTAAATAGGGTCAACGATGAAAAAAACCGGGTTCCTGTGTGCAATTACATTAACCGTACTGTTAGCAGGTTGTACTCAAAAACAATCGCAGAAAGCTTTTATACAGGTTCAGGATGGTGCCTTTATTCTGAATGAAAACCCTTTCCAATACGTAGGCACCAATTTTTGGTATGGAGCTTATTTAGGGCAACCGGGTGATGCAGGAGACAGAGCGCGTCTGCAAAAAGAACTCGACTTTCTGAAAGAACACGGGATCACAAATTTAAGAGTGCTTGGTTCATCAGAGGAATCAGTATTCCGGAATTCCCTTTCTCCTGCATTCGTATATGCTGATGGCACATATGATGAAAATTTGCTGACCGGAATGGATTATTTGCTTGCCGAGATGGGTAAACGTGGCATGCATGCAGTGATTTTTCTGAGTAATTACTGGGAATGGTCGGGAGGAATGAGCATGTATAATTCATGGTATGACGGGGGAGAACCCGTTGATCCTTCCACCGGGGATTGGGATGGATTTATGAAGTTTTCTGCTGAATTCTATCAAAACGTAGAAGCGCAACAAGCCTTTCTGGCTCAAATTCAAGGTGAACTGGGAGCCGCCAGAACGCAGCTTTCTGCAATGGCCAGATTTATGGATGCCGACGCTCCCAGT
>JAKSCW010000082.1 GCA_022360375.1 Balneolales bacterium | reverse complement strand
TTTGCTTCTCAGCTTTCCATTATTACTATTCCCAACATTCCTTTCGGAAATGTGGATGTTGAAAGTGGAATTCCTGTTTTATCCGAAAGAAATGATGATACTTTTGCTTTACTGGTAGCCAATAGAGAGTACCAGGGAGCGCTCTCCGAGCGACCTTATGCCGAACGGGGTGCCCGATTGATCGAGGAATACCTGCAAACGTCATATGGGATACCAACCGAAAACCTTGTGAAATCATTAAATATCGAATCGCAGCAGCAGTTGGTATCGGCCTATAATCGCTTTGCGAACCTGGTTCGGAATAATAAAAAACAACTCGTTATTTATGTCTCAGGGTATGTTGAAAGTGGAGGAAATGACCAGGTATTTTTATTAGGTACTAATGATGGAAATGAGGCAAACAGAATAAACCTGAACAGTTTTTTTAGCGGTATTTCACAGCTACCGGTAGAAGAATTGGTCGTTTTTTTGGATTTAGATAACATCGAAGATCAATCAGCCCAGGTAAATCTGAAACTTGCTGAACAAATCCAGTCGAATAATCCTAATACAGCGGTCATATTCAGTTCTTCCGAAAATCAACGCTCCCGGAATTATTCAACCCCAAATGGCGATCAGAAAAGGCATAGCATTTTTACCTATTTCGTTGCAGATGCCATTAAAAACGGGGCAACTACCGTTTCCGAAGTCGTCAATCATCTGCAGAGAAATGTAGACTATACCTCAAGACGATTGCATGAGGCCCCACAACAAATTCTATTTATTGGCAATCCAGAGATTCGTTTAATTAAATGAGCGCGTATCTATTCATTGCGCTTAGCGTTAGTTGTTCGTTGATAATTGCACATTTGCTAAAAGCCACGGAAAGGTCAAATGTGTCTTTGCTGCATGTTCTTACCATCAATTATTTTGTTGCCGCAACGGTAAGCTTTTTTACCAATCAAAGCTCTTACGCGGATCCCTTCATCGAGGTGCTGCCCACACTTTCAATCGGCTTATTCCTGGGGATATTATTCATTGCCAATTTCTTTCTTTACAGCATTTGCATTCAGAAAATAGGCATGGGAGTTAGCATAGCGGCTATGCGGCTTTCTCTTATTATTCCCATCATTGTAAGTGTGTTTGTTTTCGGGGAATTTCTCACTCTAAATAAATACCTGGCAATAGGTATAGTATTTCTGGCATTTGCATTGATGTTGCCCAGGAACAATGAGGAATTATCTTTTCCCGGAAAAATTCTTTTTTTACCTGTTCTGCTTTTTCTTTTTAATGGAGTTGTAGATGCCGTGTTGAAAATTTATGAACGCCAGCACAGCCATGTGCTTTCTGAAGAACTGTTCCTGGCCTTTATATTCTTTACTGCTTTCCTGGTGGGGCTGTTTGTTCTTATATATAAAGGAGAACTGAAGTTCACCAAAAGGGAATTTGTTTACGGAGTTTTAATTGGAGTTGCCAACCTTTACTCCACGTTTTTCTTACTTTTAGCACTTAAAGGATTATCCGGTGCGCTGGTTTTTTCACTAACCAATATTCTGAATGTGGTGTTAGGAACGTTCATTGGTATTTTAATTTGGAAAGACCAGCTTACCTTGAAACAAAAATTTGGTATTGGTTCGGCAATATTGGCCATCATTTTACTTGTTACATAATGGATATTATTTCATCAATTCGAGAAAAAACAAAAAAACAAACACGCACCGTTGTACTTCCGCGGTCTTCTGACGAAAGGGTAATCAAAGCTGCTGAATTTCTAATCGCAGAAGAACTTTGCAACGTCATTCTTATTAAAAACCAGGATTCACAGGAAACAGATATACCTTTAATTGACCCTGTGACACATCCCAAATTTGAATTATATGCTGAACAATTCCTTGAGAAAAGAAAGCATAAAGGGATTACTTCCATTCAGGCTGTAGAGATACTGAAAGATCCTCTTTTCTTTGCTGCATCGATGGTTTCGAACGGGGATGCGGATGCCTGCGTGGCAGGTTCCGTTTCCACTACGGGAGATGTATTGCGTGCAGCGATACAGGTGATAGGATTGCACCCGCGCTCCTTGGTAGTTTCCAGCATCTTCTTAATGAGTTTTGAAGATGGCACCGTGTTTTCTTACGGTGATTGCGCTGTTGTACCGTATCCGAATCCTGACCAATTAGCTTCTATCGCGATAGATTCTGCGGCTTCCCACCAGGCAATTACTGGTCACGATCCGAAAGTAGCTATGCTTTCATTTTCAACTAAAGGAAGTGCTAAACACGAACGTGTAGAATTGGTTACAGATGCCTTGAATTTAGTGAAGATGCGGGTTCCCCAACTTCAAATTGATGGGGAACTCCAGTTTGATGCTGCCTTTGTGGATTCTATCGGAAAGCGGAAAGCACCAGGGTCGTTAGTCGCAGGACAAGCCAATGTGTTTATTTTTCCGAACCTGGATGCAGGAAATATTGGGTACAAAATCACAGAGCGCCTGGGAAGAGCAACGGCAACCGGGCCTATTATCCAGGGACTTGCAAAGCCTATGATGGATTTATCCCGTGGGTGTAACTGGGTGGATATTGTAAATACTGCTTGTGTGGCTTCACTTTTAAGTTCTAAAATACATTAAATAAGTCATTCTGAGCGAGAGCGAGGATCACCGATCCTTCGGTATTAACCTCAGGATGAACAAATGGTAAATATGGCTTCATCAAAATTATACCCACTCAAATTCACCCCCATCATTAAAGAGAAAATCTGGGGCGGGAATAAACTCGGCTCTGTATTAAATAAACCTATTGGAAATTCTGCCAGCAGCGGAGAAAGCTGGGAAATTTCAGGGGTGGAAGGAAACATTTCGATAGTTTCGGAAGGGGATTTAGCCGGAAAATCGTTGGTAGAATTAATCAATGAGTATGAAGGCGAACTGATTGGGCAATCTGTTTTTAATCGATTCGGGAATAAATTCCCGTTACTCATTAAATTCATAGATGCTAACGATGATCTTTCCATCCAGGTACATCCGGATGATGAATTGGCCAACGAACGGCACGATCCTTTTGGTAAAACTGAAATGTGGTATGTGGTGAATGCAGAAGAAAAAGCCACGCTGATTTCAGGATTCAATAAACAAACCAGCAAGGAAGAATACCTGGAAGTGTTCGAAGCAGGAGACTTAACAAGTATTTTGAATCGGGAAGAAGTGTACAAAGATGACGTATTTTTTCTTCCGGCCGGCCGCGTTCACACCATCGGAAAAGGATTGTTGATTGCGGAAATTCAGCAAACTTCCGATATCACCTATCGCATT
>JAKSCW010000289.1 GCA_022360375.1 Balneolales bacterium | reverse complement strand
CATTACACCGGCTCCGGAACCAACATCCGGAATGCCTGTTGCAAGCACTGTTAACATTAAAATGGTTGGAATAATGATTTCATTTGCAGGGATGGCAACGATATAAGCCAACAGAATCACACCGTTCAACCCAATAAACCAGCCCAATGGATCTAAAAAGGAAATCATATGCTCGGCAATACTTGCATCACCAAGTACAATATTTGAAGATAACCAGATAGCTGCACCGGCCGGTAATGCAAAAACGATGGCACGCCAAAGTACGAAGATAGTCCTGTCGATAATAGAAGTGTATAGTGTTTGCAGAATTCGGGGAGGGCGATAAGGGGGCAGTTCCAAACTAAACGAAGAAGCCTCACCTTTTAATACACTTTTGGAAAGCATCCATGAGGCAACGAAAGTAAGGAAAACCCCGAGCAGTGCAATACCAACCACCGACAGAGCAGTAGCGAAGCCAGCGAACCACGCAGGGGCCAGGGCTCCGACAAATAAGCTGGAAAGAATAATAATGGTTGGCCAGCGGCCATTACACAAAGAGAAATTATTAGTGAGGATCGCAATCAAACGTTCTCTGGGGCTATCAATAATCCGGGTAGAAATCACCCCGGCGGCATTGCATCCAAACCCCATCATCATGCTAAGTGCCTGCTTACCGTGTGCTCCTGCTTTTTTGAAGAGTCCATCAAGATTAAAAGCCACTCTTGGTAAATATCCCAAATCCTCAAGTAAAGTAAACATCGGGAAAAAGATAGCCATTGGAGGGAGCATTACTGATATAACCCACGCAGTGGCCAGGTACATACCATCAATTAATAATCCGCTTAACCACCAGGGCCATGCTTCAGTGCCATCTTTCAAAACGGGATAAATTACATCTAAGAAAAGAGTGGCTAACATTGACGAAGGCACATTTGCCCCTTCTATGGTTAACCAGATAACCAACGTAAACAAACCGACCATTGTTGGGAAACCCCAGATCTTACTGGTCAAAATGCGGTCAATCTTTTCGTCTTTTAAGTAACGAATAGTATCCTTTTTTACTGCTTCATGAGAGATCTCTGCTGCTTTTTGGAAGAGTTTCTCCACATATTCATCATGAACACTTTGCCCAATTTGTTTCTGGAACCGTTCTGCTTTATTCAGCAGGTTTTGTATATCGGCCTGACGATTCATGAACTTGCCTGGCTTTTATTGATTGTCTCCAATTCTTCATTCAAGTCCAGCGGTGGTTGATTGTAAATATTAATTATGGATGCAAATTCATTATTTAGCAGTGCTTCGCGAATTCTTACGTCACCCTCGAGCAATCGCAAAGCAATCCAACGTGTATTTGGCAAGTTTGGGTAAATGGCTCTGAGATCATGTTCAAGATCAAGGATAGGTTGTTCAATATTTTCAGGAATAGAAATGGCATCTGGTTCTTTGCCAATCCAATTTCTTTTGGCCACGCTCTCAATAGCTTCCAATAGTTCATTAATACCATCTCCATATCGTGCAGTAGTAGCTACAGCTGGTATTCCCAATTGCTTTTCGATAGATTTTACGTTCACATCAATCCCTTTTCTTTTTGCTTCATCCATTAGATTTAAGCACAAAACTGCATGTGGCGTAATTTCCAGAATCTGAAGTGCTAAGTTGAGATTGCGCTCTAAACGAGTGGCATCTGCTACTATTACTGTAACATGTGGCTGGCCAAACAGAATAAAATTCCGGGCTATTTCCTCATCTTCACTGGTTGATAGAAGTGAATATGTACCTGGTAAATCTACGAGTTTGTAGCTTTTTTCCTTAAATGAAAAGCCACCTTCCGCCCTGCTTACTGTTTTTCCCGGCCAGTTACCGGTATGTTGACGTAACCCGGTTAAACTATTGAAGACGGTACTTTTTCCTGTGTTAGGATTACCCGCCAATGCTACAACGAAATCCCATGAATCGAAGTTTACCCCCAATTTCTGCAGTTGTTTGATGCGAAACGTTTTGCTGAGCAAACCATGCTCTGACGGAACATGCCGGGTGCCCTCTTGAACCGAATCCATAACAGGATTTACTTATTCTTCTACCATGAAGATGTTTTCGGTTTGTTCCTTTCTAAGGGCAATGATAGAACCCAGTACTTCGTACGCGATGGGTTCACCAGGAGCAGCATTAAATCTATGCGATATAGTTGCGCCAGGATAGATTCCCAAATCCAATAATCGCCGGCGCTCAGCTCCGGTAATACCTTCCCCTATCTTGGAAATAGTAGAAGTTTTGCCTTGTTTAAGTGTGGTAAGTGGTGCCATTATTTTCTCTTTTCTTTTTTTGAATTTAGCCAAGGCTAAATTCAAATTCAATTAGAATTAGGCAGATTTTTAACTAAAGAAAAATATCATTCAAAAGATATTTTCATTCCAAGTACAAATCTTCGTCCTTGTAGCGGACCGTATACATAATCAGTTGCAAAATCTTCACTGAAAGGGGCATTTGCAGCAATGATAGCATCTTTCTGGATATAATTGAGCAGGTTCTTGCCAGATATAAACACCTCGAAGTTATTCTGGAATACTTTCGTCACTTTTAAGTTATGTTCGCTGAAAAGCGGGGAGTAATTGCTTCGGTCAGGATATTCCGGCAACTTCATTCTACCCACTAATCGACTTGTATAGTCGAAGGTAAGCTGATGTTTTGCCCGGTATGTTAACCCGAATACAGAGTTAAAATCCGGGGAGAATTCGAGGTCTG
>JAKSCW010000083.1 GCA_022360375.1 Balneolales bacterium | reverse complement strand
TATTTTCTCCAACAATGATTAAACCTATGTAAGTCAATCCAATTCCAATCGCATTTATTCGCGAAGATTTTCCGCCGCGCATACTTATAAGGCTTAAGAATGCAAACACAAGAATAAAAGTAAGTATGATTTCAACAGTGGCTTGTTGGTATAGATTTGTTGAAATAGGGGGTTCCACATAAAAAACAGAACCAGCCAGCATCAAAAGAACTCCGGCAGCAGCAAAAGCTCCCAGAATCTGGCTAACAGTGTATCCAATTAATGTAGAAAGGGTAAGTTTTTTTCTAAGATAAAATGCAAAAGAAATGGCCGGGTTAAAGTGTGCTCCAGAAATTTGCATACCTCCGGCTATCATTGCAGCTATAATTGTGCCTATGGCTATTGCATCATTTGTTAACCCAACTATAATTACAAGTACAAAAGAACCGATCGCCTCCATCAAATATTTACGCATTATCAACTACTTAGCTTATAAATATTGTATATGTCTCCTTCCAATTCTATGGAAGCTAATTGCAAAGCCCTGTAATAGCAAGGTCTACACAAAATTAAATTACCTGGTAAATGAAGATAATTTTATAACCAATTGTCTTCATTAAAGCTAGTAAAAGCTCTATTTTCATTTTTTAAAATAAATGGTACATGAGCTTTGTAGAAAAAATAAAGAAGCGCTGGAACTTAACCAGCACCTTTCAGATAGTGATAATCCTGATCGTATTTTCAGTAACCGGTTTCAGCGCGGTATTTGCAAAAGATGTTGTGTTTGAAATCCTGAATGTTAGTGAGGAAACAAGTTTTTGGGTGCGTGTTCTTGTTTGGCTGGTAACAATTTTGCCTTTGTATTACGTATTTCTTTTAACCTTTGGCACTTTATTTGGGCAAAGAAGCTTCTTTTGGTGGTTCACCAAAAAATCTTTTTCAAGGTTTATTCCTGCTAAAAAGAAAAAAACTAAAGCTCCTTAAGGGCTTCTTTCATTTTCTTAGGCAGGCTGGCTGCAATTAAATCGTATGAGTGAGCAATTAAATCCTTTACAAAATCATCTTCCAGGTTGCCTAATACATTTACTGAATTCCAATGCTTCTTATTCATATGATACCCCGGTGTGATTTCCTCGTTTGAAGCACGAAGCTCGAGTGCTCTATCAGGATCGCATTTAAGATTTATATATTCGAAATTATCTATGTCAGCCAGGGCAAACATTTTTCCCATCACTTTAAATACAAGCACTGGTTCACCAAAAGGGAAGCCTTCAGTAACCCCCTTAAAGGAAAGGCAATAATCGCGGTACTCTTCGATGTTCATTAGTTCATTTGAATGAATTCCTCTTTAAAAACCAGTGCAGAGTATACCGCTTCTTCTGCAATCATCTCCAGATTATCATGAGATACAATACCAACCTGCCCCTTGTTCCAGGTGGAAGCCATACTTATTAAATCACCCTTTAGCACCAATTTTACAGGTTGATAGAAATTCCATTCAATAGAAAACGGATACGTATAATTTGAGGCCTTCATCACATTAATGTGTACATGAAGTATAGGGTATTGATCAGATTGTCTTAAGGTATTGTCATTCAATATTCGAATGGGTAGCTCCTCAAAATATTCTAAAATACCTTCACGTACATTTCCGGGGGTAAGGTTTGGTGCTTCGACTTCTTCCGGGATTTCGATATTCACTACCACTCCGAACTCGGAGATGCCTGAAAGTGAACTTAATTCACGCAGAACCTCGTTTTGAGCAAAAACCGGTGAACTGGAAAGAAATAGCAGAAATAGCGCAAGAGTAGTTTTCATAATAGGATGGTTAGCGTTGTTTTTAATTACGCTGAATATCCGTGATGATGCAAGTTAAAAACCACTGGCTACAATTAACGGGCATTCAATTTTTGGATGAGGAATCACGCTCACCGGGTGATCGAATGCATTTCCAATAATCTTTTCAGTAAACACTTCATAGGGGGTTCCTTCAGCAACCATTTTCCCGGCTTTAAGAATGTATACAAAATCTGCGTATTGAGCTGCCAGGTTTAAATCATGAATAACAATAAGCACCCCCATATTTTTAGTGCAGAGCTGTTTTAGTAAATTCATCATTTCATGTTGATGGGAAACGTCGAGGCTGGCAAGGGGTTCATCTAACAACAAATAAGAGGGTTCACTTTGTTCAATAGAATCCCAGATTTG
>JAKSCW010000084.1 GCA_022360375.1 Balneolales bacterium | reverse complement strand
TCCCGTTATGATTAATACCTGACTCGTCCTGGTCTACAAATCCCTCCCCAAACACAGCTTGAACTCCGGAAGCTGAATCATTATCTCCGACCACATAAAATGACTTCGACGGGATACTCCCCAAAAGTGAGACAGAAGCAGATACGGAAGTGCCGGCGTTTGTATATCGTAATAATTGCCAATCCCCTGAAGCCAAATTAATTTCGTTTTCAGTTGTATTGAACAGTTCAACATATTTTACTATGCCGCCATTGGCTTCATACACCTCTGAGATAATTATTTCAGCTACTGAATCAGCGATGGCATTACTTTGTTCAAAATAGGCACGCCGAACAAGTGTAGTGTCATGAACAAAAGGATTCCTGTTACCCTGAATCTGTTCTATTGCAATACTTCTGGAGAGTTCTTTACTATCAACCGGATCGGATTGATGCCATTGATATAAAGTGGTTTTCATTCCTTCAAAAAATGCTTCATTATCAAAAGCGTCGTTTATAATGTCTGTATTTGTTTGATAAATTGTCCAGAAATAAAACATAGCTCTCGCTACGTTTCCCTTATGATCCTCTCTTGGTTCAAAGGTATTGTTATAATATTCACTGTATTCGTCGATATCAGATTCGGGAATACTGGAGATACTCCCCCCGTTCTCCCAGTACCACCATGAAGTAGTAAGGTTATCATTGATCTCACCAAACGGATTATTACTTCTGGATGAGTTTGGTGAACTCCAGGTTGGATACAAATGATGGATGTCACTCCGCATAGGATCTTCTTCATCATAGAAGCTTTGAGGCCACGAATGTTCGGTATTAAAGCTCAAAAGGCCGTTGCTTGGGGTGCGGGTTCCATCATTTTTAGCTCTTAAGCCGGAGTAGACGCATGTAACACTATCAGTTTCATCTGCATCGATAGATTGAAACATGGAATCCCTTGCTGCATTATATCCAATAGTCGTTGATGGTGCATAATTTGACCGAAGAAAAACAACCAGAGATGAGTCGGCTAAACCCGAACCTATGGTATCATTCTGTGCATATACACCTGCTGAAAACGTGACCACTAACAAAAGAAGAAGCGGGGTACTTCTATAATTCATATACCATTAATTCATATACCTTTCCCGTAAAATCCTGTCTAATATAGGAATTACTGCCAATTAATTATGAATAATGGTATGTCTCAGGTTTTTAATTCATTTTTTTGAGGATGTTCTCTCTTTTTTGAATCCGGTTTCAGCGGATGTAAATAAAAAGCAGAACTATCCAGTGAAATCAGGTGATACCAAACGTACCGTCAAATGAGATTTACTTTTTCCCGGAGAGTATCCAATACAGCAGAAATGCAATTCCAAAAGTAATAAACCAGGCATAGGAGTATAGATTATTCCAGAATGAACCTATCGACTCTGCGTTTAATAATCCTACTTGTATTAAAAAACCCGGTAAAACAGGAAGTATGCTAAAACCGAACGCTATCCAGGCTTTATGGTTCCATTCTGGTAAGGTTGTATTTATGTTATACAATGATTCAAGATCGAGGCTTCGTTTCCGGATTACAAAGAAATCACAGATCATAATCCCTGTTATGGCTCCCAGTAGTGCTGAATAAGCAATTAACCACAGGAAAATGTATCCCGAAGGATCTGCAAGTAATTTCCATGGAAAAATCAGGATTCCGATTACACCGGTAATGTAACCACCCATTTTGAAACTGATTCGTTTGGGAGCGATATTGGCAATATCGTTTGCAGAGGCTACTACATTTGCAGCTATATTGGTAGAAAGAGTAGCAATGCTAAGCAAAACCATGGAAAGTATAATTACTACCGAAGAATCGAATTTGCTTAGCAAAATAATAGGGTCCCAAATGGCTTCTCCAAAGATTAAGATCGTAGCACTGGTTACAAATATCCCAATAAATGAAAAAAGAGTCATAGTAGTAGGTAACCCTAGGGCCTGGCCGGTATAATGTGCTTTTTGGCTGATCGCATATCTGGTGAAATCCGGAATGTTGAGTGAAAGTGTAGCCCAAAAACCAACTATGGCTGTTAAACTGGGCCAAAATATAGTTCCAAACGTACTACCGGGTTCAGGATGAAAAGAAGCTGTTTGTGCCAAAATATCCGAAAACGATCCAGCCGAAGAAATAGCCCAGATCATCAATCCTAAACCTGCAATTAAAAGCAGTGGAGCAGACCAGCTTTCAAAGATCCGAACCGTTTCAATCCCTTTGTGGATGATCCAGATATTGATTCCCCAAAAAATAAAGAAGCAAATGAGTTGAGCAATATTCAGCCCTATAAAGTCACCCAGGTAGGCACTGTTTCCCATTTGTGGGGCAACTACCAAAATGAGCTGATATATCGCATTCCCTCCGATCCAGCTTTGTATTCCAAACCAACCACAGCCTACAAGGCCACGAAGAAGACCAGCCAGGATAGAGCCTTGCATTCCAAAACTGGAACGAATCAATACAGGAAAAGGAATACCGTATTTAGCCCCGGGGAATCCATTCAGAAGAAGGGGAACCAGTACAATCAGGTTTCCTAAAAGAATAGTAAAAACGGCTTGCCACCAACTCATCCCTTCCTGGATCATGCTGCTTGCAAGCATATAGGTAGGAACACATACGGCCATTCCTATCCAGATAGAGGTATAGTTCCAAGTGTTCCATGTTCGTTCTTCCAGGGGCACGGGTGCAAAATCTTCATTGTAAAACCTGGATTCGCGTGCACTATCTGATAACTTCATGACATTACTTTTTTGTTGCTTTAAACCCGATAAGTGGAGCGTATTCCATGAAGGTATCCCAAAATGAATTTTCTTTTTGGTTGGGATTAAGAAAAGGTCCTTCCCAGCTGAAATTGGAAAAACCTGCTGTTTTAAATGCCCAGGAATAAGTTTCTGGTTTCAGATAAAAGTTGTTAATTGAAAATGCTGTCCCATTTCCGTTAGTGATGGTATACCTGATTACATCTCCTTCCTTTTGTACCTTCGAGGCAGACTTTTCGAAACCATACTTGCGGAAAGAAGGAGCAAAGTTAGGGTTGGCTGCTATATTGTCGTTAAAACCCACGAAAATTCCACCAGACGTTAGAGAATCAAAAGCAACTTCACAGAACTGAAGCAGTTCGGAAGCTGTTTTTGCGTAGTTAAGTAAATAAGCAGCTGAAACTACATCTTTTTTCTCATCCAGTGCCAGGTTCGAAACATCATGAACAAGGAAATTGCAGCCGATAGGTCTTTTTTCTTCCTGTTTCCGGGCCAGTGCTATCATTTCTGATGAAATGTCAACCCCAAGTATTGATCGGGCACCTGCTTGCTTAATCTTGCGGGTATAAAAGCCTTCTCCACATGCTAAATCCAATACGGATTTCCCGCGAATATCGCCCAATAACCTGAAAAGTGTGTATTCCTCTATATATTTTCGAAAGGATAACTGCTTAGAGTCTTTGTATGCTCCGGCAATGTCATCGTATTCTTTATCACCCATGAAAAATGGATCCCAGATTTTGTGATTTAAAAATCACAAAGATATAGAATGAAGCTTCTATTAAAAAAAGAGACCCGGAGAATTGGCAATTATTTTAAACAGTTTGAACAATGAGTGAAAACCTACACTTTCATGGCTTCCTCAACAAGCTTGGCCTGCTCGGCGTCGTGCATTTTCTTTTGGCCGGCAGCAGGGGAGGCAGAAGCCTGGCGACCTGCATAAATTAACC
>JAKSCW010000497.1 GCA_022360375.1 Balneolales bacterium | reverse complement strand
ATTATACCTGTTCTGCTAATGCTAACCGGGCTTATCGTTGCTCAACCGCCCGGGCTGCCCGCTACCCCTTCCCAGGCCCCAATTGACGGTGGCCTTGGATTACTCGCCGCCGCCGGTGGTGCTTATGCCCTGAAAAAGCTTCGTGATAAAAAGAAAATGAAAAACAACATAGAATAACCTATACATCGATTGCCCGGCAAACCAGCGGGCGATTAGAACAAAACGCTTGAGATCTTACAAATCTCAAACCACATCATGGAAAGGTGTGTGAAAGCACCTTTTCTTTTTAACAGATACTTTTCTTTATGACTCTGGCCGGTAGAGTACATGTAGGGGGCGGCAAATAGCCAAATCATATATTTTTTCTAAGTAAACAAAATTTTGGCTAGGTTGTGGTTGTTCAGGAATGAGGCACCAGGAAGGACGAATATCGGAAAATCATAAGTATGCCCGGTATTTTTGAGTAATCATAGAGAAGGTCATGTCTCTTTAAAAAGTTAAGAGGTGGGTTGTATGGTATTCTTTTCTCAGTTCAAAGTATACTCGTTAAAAAAAGCTATGCTTCTTTTCCGGCGGGTTTTGTGCTTCTTTTTTATTCTTTCCTTAGGGTCAGGATGGTTGTTCTCTCAGCATGTTTCCCAGGGTTATACCATAAAAAACTGGACCATTGAAGATGGCCTCCCGGTAAAGTCGGTGAATCATGTTATTCAGGCCGAGAACGGGTATTTATGGCTTAGTACCAGTGGGGGCCTGGTTCGCTTTGATGGGGTAACTTTTAAAGTATACACTTCTGCCGATTATCCCGGGCTAAGAGGGAACCGCATTTTAGGACTTGTAGAAAGTGGCGATGGAAGTATCATTGTCATGAATCAGGGGGCGGATATTTTCGCCCTGAAAGATGAAACCTTTACCCTGCTCTCATCATCTAACCAGGGCGTGGTAGGTGAAGTACGGGACAAAAAATTCTATTACAAAGATGAAGAAGGAAGAGTTTGGTTTGGGGATGATAACGGTATGCTGGTTTATGATAACGGGTCACTAAAACCTTTTGCCTCTGAACTTATCCAAAAACCCGTTGAACGAATCCTGAAGGCAGAACAAGGGATCGTATGGTTTACCTACTTCCAGGACACCTTTCTATACCGATATGAGGATGACACCGTGGAAAAGATTTTGGATCACAACATATCTCCAACGGATTCCCGGTTAAAAGGGTTGAGCTTACCTGCACGGAATTGGATTTCGTTACCTGATAATACCTCCAATGATACGCAGCTTATCGTAACCCCAATTGAAATTTATAGCTACCAGGATAAGAAGCTTAGCCTTCTCTACCAGTCAACTGGTGAGGCATTCCTTAATGTGGTTACAACCGGTGCTAATACCCTGCTTCTCACCACCGTATTTCCTTCTCAAAACTTTGAAAACCGGTCTCTATTTGAATTTAAAAACGGACAATTAGTTAAAAAAACCATTCAATTATCGAACTT
>JAKSCW010000338.1 GCA_022360375.1 Balneolales bacterium | reverse complement strand
CCATGAATCTTTGATTTGGGTACTGAAAGATATGCCAGTAATAAGTGAGGGGGCAGTATCATCTGTTATTTTTGAGGTTGAGGTCGACTATAGCGCTGGTTTGGATTGGAATAGGGTTGAAGAATACTCTAAGCTTTCGAAACAGGAAGTCATTCAGCGGCACACCAATCAAATTTACACGGTAGCCATGATTGGCTTTCTTCCCGGGTTTGTTTTTTTGGATGGACTGGATCAAAGAATTTCTGTTCCCCGGTTAGAAACACCGAGAACTTACATTCCAAGCGGATCAGTAGGTATTGGGGGAAATCAAACCGGGTTCTATTCACTGGAAAGCCCAGGTGGGTGGAACATTATCGGCAAAACCAGGGAATCTTTTTTCGACGTAAAAGCCCATCCACCAAGTCGGCTTAACGCCGGGGATAAAATCAAATTTGTGGCGATTTAGATGGGTAGATTAACCGTTATAGGGCCTGGTTTATTCACTACAATCCAAGACAAAGGTCGGTTTGGATATCGGGCATTTGGAGTTCCGATTTCAGGGTCTATGGATATGGAGTCCTATAGAATGGCGAATGAATTAGTTGGAAACCCTGCCAATTCACCGGCTTTGGAAATGACTTTATCAGGTGGAAGTTACCGGTTTGATTCGGAAGCGATTATTGCAGTTACCGGGGCTTCTGCACCGGTAGTATTGGCAGAAACGAAGGTTCAAATGAATACAGCGATCCGTGTTGAGCCGGGAGAGGTGCTAAGCATAGGAGCAGTTACTCGCGGAGCCCGGTTATATCTTGCCATTCGGGGAGATTGGGAATTAGAAAAAGTGATGAGTTCTTATTCCACGCATACTATGGGGAATTTTGGTGGAATGAACGGAAGGAGTCTTCAAAATGGAGATATCCTGGTATGGAATGATCTGCAGGTAACTTTCCAGGAAACGGAAGTCGATAAGTCAAGAATTCGGTATTTCTCCTCAAAAGTATCCATCAAAATTATGAAAGGTCCCGAATGGGATTTATTGAGTAGCGAAACTCAACAACAGCTTTTGAGCTCGAAATTTGAAGTGGATTCTAAAAGCAATAGAATGGGAATCCGATTGAAAGGAGAGCGACTGAGAGTTTCTGATCTGCAAATGGTTTCGTCACCGGTGCTTCCCGGAATTATCCAGCTTCCGCAAAATGGGCATCCTATTATTTTGATGAATGACGGTCAAACCATTGGCGGGTACCCGCGCATAGCCAAAGTTCTTGATGAAGAACTTTGGAGACTGGGGCAGGTAAAAAGTGGTGATGTTATCCGGTTCAGGCTGGAGTAAAATGAGATAGGTTTGATTTTTTTGCTAAACGATTCAAAAGATTACTTAAGCAATATCATTTTCCTGGTTGCTACCCCATTGGTTGAAGTAAGTCGGGCTATATAAATTCCACTGGAATATCCGGAAGCGTTCCAATTAACCGAATGCGTCCCAGGTTCCATTTTTCCGATGATTAAAGTTTCAACCCGCCTTCCTGTAATATCAAAAACCTCAAGTTTCATATCCGAAAATTCCGGAACATCGAATTGTATAGTTGTAGATGGATTGAATGGGTTCGGGTAATTTTGACGGAGTACGAATTGCCCCGGTATTTCTTCTGCCCCATCAATACTGGTATAGATTCCGGTTCCCTCTATTCGGAACTGGGTGGTTTCATACAGAAGTTCGTCCATACTTGGAACGGCTTCTTCAGGGTTATCTGTCCAAAAACTCCAGGTTCCCCCCTGTAATTTTACCCAAACTAAGTTATTGCTCCTATCCTGCCAATATGCGGAACCCTCTGAAGCTTGTACTGCATCCAGTGATTCTAACTCATTGTATCCATGATAAAAACCATATGCTTCCATGCCTACCTCAATAGTTAATGTACCATCAAACTGGATAGCCATTAACTGGGTATCATCGGGTGTAAGCATATTCTCTACATTCATTTGAAAGTGAGTAGGCGGAGTTTCTTCTTCAGGAAAAGACAGCTCGTAAATACCATCCGGAGTAGTTGCAAAATCCCGCATATGCTGCAGCAAATCATCTGGTACTGCTCCGGGAACATTCCAGGTTGCAATTTCATTAAGCTCAGAATCCAAACGCCGTACCCTGAGTCCCCATAAATCAAAGTAAGGCTGATTTTGCGGGTACTCATCGCCAACACCATACAGTACGAATCCTTCAAACCCATAAAAAGGGCCGGGAACACTCACTCCACCCGAAACTTCCATTGGCTCAATATTTGTTATTTCTTTTCCATGGGTCAGGAAAGGGTCATTATATACTACATAATTGCTGTCTGGCCCCCAGTTGCCATGGGGGTCCCATAAAGCACTAGCCAGGGTAAAGTTGTTGAAGGGAGCATACAGTTTTACGCCAGGATGGGAATTGATAATCAGGTTTCCCGAATTACGAATCTGTCCCTTTTCTACAGGGCGTATGTAATAATCATCAGTGGAGAATACCCCACTTCGTTCACCAGAAACTCCGGGAAAATTGATTACAATATTATTGGTTATATCGAATGTACTGTGATACGTAGCAAAAGCGGCCGGATCAGAAGAACTAAATCCGCTTGCAAAATCAGCTTGTGGTGGCCGATCTGTACCATTCATCATGTGATTTAAACTTGTGCCAATGACCAGGCTTCGGGTAATCAGCCCATCAGCGCCTGAACCTGCAAAAAACCGACCGGCATTATCTGCTGAGACAACCTCGAAATTATCAGGCCAAACTGAGCGATCCCAAATACCATTACCGATATTTTTCCAAACCTTGTATCTGCACAGAGCAAATCTGCGAAGGTCGGAATAGGGCCAGAATATATCTGTACCTACGGTAGTAGACCAATATTG